>CAXBEA010000078.1:0-18722 GCA_963974645.1 uncultured Neptunomonas sp.
GATCATGCCCGCTTCAGCCGCAGCTACCAGCTGCCTGCCGAATTGTTCGATTGGATAGAGGTAGAAGCGGAACAGACGCCCCAGCCGGTATGGCTACGAATCTGGCTGAATCGACTGCCGCAGGTGGCTGTTTTAGTCGCTGCCCTGGCTCTACTCAGCGTCGTTTTTATCCGCCAGCGCCGTTACTCTCAGCAAAGCCATGCGATGACCTGGTTCCGCTGGGGATTCCTCGCTTTCACCCTGTTCTATATCGGCATCTACGCTCAGGGACAGCTGTCGGTGGTGAATATTTATACCCTGCTGCTGGCAGTGGTCGAGGGCTTCGATATCCGCCTATTTCTGCTCGATCCAATTATTTTTATCCTCTGGAGCTACACCTTCCTCAGCCTGTTCTTATGGGGGCGCGGTCTTTACTGCGGCTGGCTCTGCCCCTTCGGCGCGCTCCAGGAGATGCTGGCCTGGCTGGCGCTGAAGTTACGGATCAAACAGTGGCGCATCGAGGATCGCTGGCATCGGCGGATGATCCTACTCAAATACCCGTTGCTAGTAGGTCTGGTCGCCACCGCCTTGCTATCGCTGACTCTGGCCGAACAGCTGGCGGAGATAGAACCTTTCAAGACCAGCATGACATTGCTGTTTATGCGCCACTGGCCGTTCGTACTCTACGCCCTGATACTGCTGGGGCTGGGGATGGTTGTGAATAAATTTTACTGCCGCTACCTGTGCCCCCTGGGAGCCGGACTGGCAATCATCGGTAAACTGCGCCGGTTTAACTGGCTGGATCGGATCAAGCTCTGCGGCAATCCTTGCCAACGCTGTAAACGTCGTTGCGGTATCAATGCCATCAAAGCCAATGGTGCCATCGATTACGACGAATGTATCCAGTGCCTGGAGTGCGTTATTATTCTGAACGATCCCAAACAGTGTGTGGCCTCCCTACAACAGGCCAAGCGGCCAAAGACGCCGAGAAATACGCTTATCCATGCCGAATAAACAGTGCATCTAAATAAACCGGGCTGCTACTGAAACAGCTCCAAACCCTTACTATCCACACTGACTTTTTACCCCCAAGGCTTCTTTAACATCACTAAATGCGCTACTGTTAAATAGAGTGTTTTTGTCGTTATTGATGTAGGCGATATTCTATGGATTGGAATGAAGCTAAGACAGTACTTCGTTTTTTTTTAACGCAGTCCTCTCCTTTAACGCGATCGATACTATTCAGTGTTGGCCTGGTGATGTATTCCAACCCAGTTCAAGCAGCAGCCAGTCAAGCGCTCCCGCTGTTGACTGAAGACGACCAATTGGTTGATATCCCTCTCGTTAGTTCCGCTACCCGACTTGCGCAAAAACGCTCCGAAGCCCCCGCATCGATTACAGTTATAAACAGAGAAATGATCGATGCTTCGGGAGCGCAGGAGATCCCGGAGCTATTGCGGCTAGTGCCGGGCTTTCAGGTCTATCAGGTCAATGGCCATAAATTCGGCGTCACCGCACATGGACTCGGCCAGAGCCTCCCTGGCCGTTTGGAGGTGATGATCGACGGTCGTTCGGTCTATCTCTCAGCCCTATCCTCAGTAGACTGGCACTCGCTGGGGATCGGTCTCGACGATATCGACACTATCGAGGTAGTACGCGGCTCCAACGTACCGACTTACGGCTCCAACGCCTTTCTTGGCGCGATCAATATCATCACCCGCAACGCATTTAAAGATCAGGGTACAAGAATTAAGGCGGCGGCCGGCAACAGGGATTCTGCAAGGGTTGAATTCAGCCACAACGGTAGTATTGGCAACCACGGCGTCCGCCTCTCCGCAGGCTACCTGCAGAACGACGGCTTTGATATCGGTGACGAGGGTCAGGGGCGTTATTTCAACCTGCGCAGCACATCCACCCCGACGCTGGCCGACACCCTCGAGCTGCAGTTGGGTGTTACCCAGGGCCACGCTGGGATAGGTGCTTCTTTCCTACCAATTCTTGATCGGAGCTACGACACCAACTATCAGAGCCTAACCTGGAACCGTGACCTCCAAGACAACGGCAGCTTGAAGGTTCAACTCTACCGCAACTACTTCAAGGCAGCGATGGAGAAAATCTTGCTTTCTGATGCACTGGGAGTTCCTGCTCCCGCTCTTGCATCTCGCGGTTTTCCCGACGAGCCCATCAACCTCCTTCTGGAGGAGGGTAATACCGAACGTTTTGATCTGGAACTGCAGCATCAGTTTCGCCTGCAATCCAAATTTCGCGCAATTTGGGGGATAGGGCTGCGCCAAGACCGAGGGCAATCGGTGGCCCTGTTTAATAAGAGTGGGAGCATCACCGAAAACCAATGGCGTGTATTTGGCAATCTAGAGTGGCAGGCAAACCGGCAACTATTGTGGAATCTAGGCGCAATGGCCGAACACCATGACTTGCTAGGCACCAAGACCTCTCCCCGGTTGGGTTTGAATTTTCAGCTTGATCCCCAACAAAGCCTACGCGCCAGCTATACCCTCGCCTTTCGTATGCCCTCACTGCTGGATACTTACCAGAATGCTCGCCTAACCCATAGCAACGGAAAAGATTTTGCCCAAGGGCTTAGCGCCGATACAAATTTACAACCCGAAGAGAACCAGACCGTTGAACTCGGCTATCTAGGTACCTTTCCCGCCCTTAAGCTCGATATCGACCTGAAACTATTCCACGAGAAGGTACCCCAGGGCATCGAGCGAGTCTTCAGCAGCGACCCTCTGCCGCTAAACGCCTATACCCGAACCGCAAGCAATCAGATCGCATGGCGCTCCCGTGGGCTGGAGGCACAGTTTAAATTTCGACCCAGCGGAAAGCTCTGGCTGGCCCTGCAGTACAGTTATCTGGACTTGAAGGGAGAGGCGGCGGGTGGCGAGCTTATTCCCGATCCAGAAGCCGACCCGCAGGATAACACCCGGATCCCCAACGACCTGGATCTCAGCACTATGGGCCCCAAGCATACTCTCGGCCTGCTAGCTAGCCATCGACTGCCGCAGAACTGGGATCTGAGTATCAACTATTACCAGCAAAGCACGACCAGGTACTTCAGTGGATCAAAGATAGACAGCTACCAGCGCCTCGATACCCGTCTCGGCAAACGCATTTTGCAGGGAACCACAGAGACCCAGATCGCCTTCGTGGTACAAAACCTGCTCGACCAGGAATACTCCGAGTTCCAAATACGCAACCAGTTCGACCGCCGCGTCTACCTAAGTCTGTCGCTGCATTTTCGCTAAACCCTCGACAACGCCCCTTTGAGCCGCTGCTATTGGACCCGCAGCGGCTTATAACAACTATAAAGTTCTTATAACGTCTGGCTTGTCCCAACGGGCCAAAGCCCATTCATCCAGTCGCTCGGTAAGTGCCCCGGCACTGGAACAGAGTGCATTTTCTTACTCTGTTCTTTGTTGCCTTTGACAAAGAGCGACGCCGCCCTGCAGCTACGCGGTTCACTCGGTACATTATCCTTGGCGTATCCATCACCGATTGCGGCTCGATCGCCTCGCCCGGAGCGGCCGTAAAACAACCTCGCACTCCGATAGGATAGTTTTTGGGGTAGGTTTTTTACACTGATGGGGTATTTCTCACACGCCCCCCCTATTGGCGTATTTTATCAAGAACTGGCTATCTGATCGGCAGCAACATAATCTGGCTGCATGGCTATCCAGATTCACTAATTAGCCCGCCAACGATTAGCGCTCGAGTGGTCATGAGTAACGATCAACAGTAAAGTAAGGATAAGTTAAGTTAAGTAAACCAGAGACAGTCTCTTTTGATGATAGAACCCCACGCACCAACGATTTTTTTGGTGGTAGTCGCAGTCAATGTAACCCTGACCATCGCATTGGCGGCGGGTGGATCAGCGACCCATCGTGATGGCCTCTGGCTTTGGAGTATCGCGCTCGCTTTGCATACCCTAGCCTTCGTTTCTTTCGGTCTGGGTGATGATTTCACCTTGATCCTGGTCGCTGCCACCACACTTTCCGCATCCTGGGCCATGTTTGCAGAAGGGTTGTTCCAGTTTCAGCAGAGGATCCCCCCACGCGGATTGATCTGGCTTGCGGTGCTCCTCATTCCGACTGTATTTTTCCTTTTTCAGAACCATATCCCGCTACGGATCAGCCTCGTCAGTGCTATCTTTTGCGCTCAAACCCTGTTGATCCTGGTCGTGCTGAATCAGGGCCGACAGTCGACGGCTGGTCGCGGTCAATATTTTATCGCAGTCGGACTGGTACCGGTCATTCCTGTATTCGCCTTTCGCGGTTTTCTAGCGGCAACGGGTCAGGCGGATCAGGTGCTGATGTCGGCATCCACTCAAGTCCAGGCACTGAGTTTCCTGGTCTCGATTGTAGCGACGCTGTTGGTTGCCATCGGCCTGCTGATCATGAGCAAGGAGCGTTTGGAAGCCAGGAGTAGGCTCCTCTCGGTACAGGATCAACTCACCGGGCTGGCCAATCGGCGCCGCATAGACGAGACCCTCAGCAGGGAGTGGGCAAGAGCCCATCGTCATGGAGGGCCGTTGGCGTTAATCATGCTGGACATCGATTTTTTCAAAAAATACAACGACCACTATGGCCATCAGGCGGGTGATGAGTGCCTGAAAAGCGTCGCTCTTACCCTGCAGGAGAGCGTGCAACGTGCCAGTGACCTAGTCGCCCGCTATGGTGGCGAGGAGTTCCTGCTAATCTTGCCGGATACCGATGCTGTCAGCGCGCAACGCTTGGCCGAAAGCCTGTGCGTTTCGATTGCAGAGCTTAAGATACCGCATGCGCAATCGTCGTTGCGCGTCGTCACGCTCAGTGCCGGTATTGCGACCCTGACTCATAACGCCTACAAGGATGTTGATAGTTTGCTGCGGGCGGCTGACGCGGCGCTCTATCAGGCCAAGCACAACGGCCGTAATCAGGCGCGACCGGCGCCGGATTCTGCGGCTCGAGGGGGCCCGGATAAACAGCTACCAGGCGACTTTGTCCAGCTCTCTTGGCACGCGGCCTATGAATGCGGAGATCCGCTTATTGACGAGCAGCATCGCGCGCTGTTCACCCAGACCAATAAACTGTTATCCGCTATGCTCGACGGCAATACTGATACTATCGGTGACTTGCTTGATGCCCTGATTGAGAATGTCGTCCGGCACTTCCAGGATGAGGAAGCGATCATCACCAGCGCAGGGTTTCCCGCCTCGGCGGAACACCTCGCCACTCATCGCCAACTGATTGAAAGAGCCTTCGAGCTGGTCAACCTCTTTCACGCTGGGCGGCTGGGTATCGGCGAACTGTTCCAGTTCCTGGCGCACGACCTCGTAGCACGCCATATCCTGGGTTCAGATCGCGAGTATATTCCCTATCTTGCGGGTAACCCCGACGGCATCCAGCCGCACCCCTCAGATACTGGCAGGGAGGAGGTTGTAACCTAGCTCAGCCATCGCGTTGATGCCCAGGGGATAAGTACAAACGACCACAAGCCCGACGTTTGCAAAATCCTGTGACGTTAAGAGCTTGGGCTAGCTCTCCGCATCGGCACCTCGACTCACTAACAGGGGCGTGTTTTTATGCGACTCTCGGATAACAGGTTAGCGCTCTCGGATCAGGTATAATTCAAGCGGTAGTCCCATCACAATAATGAGCGCCTCGTCGATGAGCAGTCCCATCTCCAATCTGCGTAAGTTTGTCTCTCCCGAGATTGTTTTCGGTGTCGGGGCGCGTAAAACCGTCGGTAATTTCGCCCGCACCTTTGGCGCTCAGCGGGTGCTGATCGTCTCTGATCCCGGGGTACAGGCCGCGGGCTGGGTCGCCGATGTCGAAGCCAGCTTGCAAGAGGTTGGTATCGACTACTGCCTCTATACAGGGGTTAGCCCCAACCCGCGCTGCGAGGAGGTGATGCGCGGGGCTGAAATTTATCAGCAGGAGGGCTGCAACGTGATCGTCGCTATCGGCGGTGGCAGCCCTATGGATTGTGCCAAGGGGATCGGCATCATCAGCGCTAACCGAGGCCATATTCTCCAGTTTGAAGGGGTCGATCAGATCCGCGCCCCTA
The DNA here is from genome assembly GCA_963974645.1 of uncultured Neptunomonas sp. Taxonomy (GTDB): domain Bacteria; phylum Pseudomonadota; class Gammaproteobacteria; order Pseudomonadales; family Balneatricaceae; genus Motiliproteus. Next base: position 6,046 of record CAXBEA010000078.1, read on the forward strand.
TTCCACCGCTGATTTTCATCCCTACCACCGCCGGCACCTCGGCCGATGTGTCGCAGTTTGCGATCATCTCGGATCAAGAATCGCGCAACAAAATCTCCATTATCAGCAAAGCCGTTGTCCCCGATGTATCCCTGATCGATCCCGAAACCACGCTCACCATGGACCCTTTTCTAACCGCCTGCACCGGGGTGGATGCACTGGTGCATGCGATTGAAGCCTACGTCTCAACGGCCAGTGGCCCTATGACCGATATGCACGCGCTGCAGGCGATCCGGCTGGTGTCGAGCAACCTGATCCCGCTGGTGGCCAATCCCCGCGATCTGGCTCTGCGTGAGCAGGTGATGCTGGGCAGTATGCAGGCCGGGCTGGCGTTCTCCAACGCCATCCTCGGCGCAGTGCATGCGATGTCGCACAGTCTGGGCGGCTATCTTGATCTGCCCCATGGGCTCTGCAATGCGATCCTGCTCGAGCATGTGATCGACTTTAACTACGCCGCCGCCGAGGATAAGTTCAAGATCGTCGCCGATACGGTCGGGATCGATACCCGCGGGATGGATCGCAACCAGATCAAGCAGCGCTTGTTACGGCAGGTACAAGGGCTCAAGCAAGAGGTCGGGCTCACTCAGCGATTACGGGAGTCGGGGGTCAGCAGCAGCGATATCCCCGAGCTTTCCAAGAAGGCGTTAAAAGATCCCTGCATCCTGACCAACCCGCGCAAATCCAATAAGCGCGATGTGGAGGTAGTCTATGAGGAAGCGCTCTAGCCTAGCTCCCAACACCCCCACGGCCTCTGTTGGTTCTGAGAAGGCACCGCTCGGTAGCAATTCGGACCTGGAAGCATCAGGACCTCGCGATGATCAGGCCCTGCTGCAAAACCTGATCGGCTTGGGCGACTTCTCCGCCCGCAAGAGTTATTACCCGGAACTGCTGGGCAAGATCAGCGAACTGGAGCAGGAGAAAGAGCGCTATGTCTGGCTGTTTGAGAACGCCCTGCACGGTATTTTCCAGGCCCAGATAGATGGCCCGGTCACCGCTGCAAATCCTGCGATCGCCCGGATCTGTGGCTACGATTCGGCAGCGCAGTTTCAGCAGATCGAGCAGATCGGCGAGCAGTTGTTCTATCCCGATGATTACCAGCGTCTGTTGAAACTGCTACAGCGAGATGGCCAAAAAGTCGGTTTTGAAACCCAGCTCCGGACTCGTTCGGGAAAAGCGGTCAGCATCTCTACCAACGTGCTCCTGAAAGATCCTGATCAGGGGCTGATCGAAGCCTTCGTCCAGGATATTACCGGACGCAAACAGGCCGAGGCCGCACTGCATAGCCTCAACACCGAGCTGGAGCAGCGCGTCGAAGAGCGAACCTTGCAACTGAGCGAGGTGAATAGCCGCTTAAGCGCGGTCAACCAGAGCCTGCGGCAGCAAATTCGGGAGCGGGGCCAGATTGAAACCGCACTCCAGGCCGCCTATAAAGAGGCGGAAGCGGCCACTGCCAGCAAAGATAGATACCTCGCCGCTGCCAGCCATGATCTGTTGCAGCCACTCAATGCGGCACGCCTGTTGATCTCAGCCCTGCAAGGCAAACCGCTGGAAGCTGAAAATCGGTTATTGGTCGAACGCACTCACGAGGCGCTGACAGGTGCTGAAGCGCTACTGACCGACCTGCTCGATATCGCCAAGCTGGATGCGAACGCGGTCAGCGTCGAGCTGTCATGTTTTTGCGCGGCTGACCTGATCGCGGCGCTGTCATCGGAATCAGAACCCCTGGCGCACCAGGCCGGGCTCGGTTTTAGCAACCACAGCAGCCGCATCCTCGTACACAGCGACTCCCGCCTGCTGATGCGGATTTTGCGCAACTTTATCAGCAATGCGATTCGCTATACCGAGCGGGGACGCATCCTATTGGGGTGCCGCCGGCGTGGCGATCAGCTCGAGTTTCAGGTCTGGGACACCGGTCCCGGCATCCCCGAAGATAAACGCCAGGAGATCTTTGATGAATTTCATCAACTTGACCTGCCTCAGGACCGGCAGACTACAGGTCTGACCCGGGATAAGGGCGTAGGCCTGGGGCTTGCGATCGTCGAGCGTATCGCCACCATGCTTGAGCACCCCATTCAGCTCCACTCTTGGGTCGGGCGGGGTTCCTGCTTCTCGATTCGGGTACCGATCGCAGCCCCGCTCAGCCAGGGACAAACCCAGCAGAACGTCGACCCGGCCATACTCTCTGCAACCGCAGCAGAGCTGACCGGCACCCGGGTACTGGTGATCGAGAATGAAGAGGCGATCCGGATGGGTATGACCGTGCTGTTACAACAGTGGGGCTGCGAGGTAGAGGCCGTCTCAGGCCTCCAGCAGGCAGAGATCGCCTATACCCTAGAGGCTCCCGATATTATTCTGGCCGATTACCATCTGGATCGGGGCGCGACCGGGATTGAGGTGATTGAGGCGCTAAACCTTGGCTACCAGGCCAAACAGCAATCCATCCCTGCCGCCATCATGATCACCGCTGATCGCAGCGACGCGCTCCTGCAGATATTTCAATCCAAGGGGCTGATGCGCCTGAACAAGCCGATCAAGCCTGGCAAATTGCGTTCGCTGATGAGCCATCTGCTGCATCCATGTCACAATAAGTGATATTTATCACTATATTGATAATTAAACCTTAAGCAGCAGTACCAAAGTAGCGTCCTTTTCGATCCGCCCGCCCATAGGCTCTGTGCCAACTCCCGCTTAACATCTCCCTACTGCAACGAATAACAATAAAAAATCACTGGGAGATCCTCATGCATCTGGTCACGCCAGAGCTTGTCATCGGTAGCTGCGAGGATGCCGAAAATCCAGAACTGCTGCACCGCTTCAATATCGATGCGGTACTCAGCCTAGAGCCGGTTCGGATTCTTAAACCTGTCGCTTGCCAACTGATCCTCCGGGTGCAGGATCGCATCGCCCTGCCCGAAGCAGTTATTACCCAGGCGGTCGACTTTATCCAGCAGCAGATCGCTCAGGGTCGCAACGTGTTGGTGCATTGTCAGATGGGTATCTCCCGCTCTCCGGCGCTGGTACTGGCTTATCTGCACCAGCACCAGGGGCTCTCGTTGCAGCAGGCGCTCGCCCGGATTCAGCAGCTTCGCCCTCAAGCCGAACCGCACCCAGCACTACTTGCATCGCTACAGCATCATTTTCGGCTAGCGACACCCGATCATTATTCTCAAGACCAGCGCTCTGAAGACCAGCGCACTCAAGACCCGTACGTTGAAGATCTGTACCCTGCAGAGCAATACCCAACAGCAAAGCGCACTGCCGCGCAGGCACTGGGATCATGAAACTCTGTCGTTTCCAGCACCTCGGTGACACTGAAGCAAAGATCCAGTTTGGCATCGCCAACCCGGAACAGCGGCGCGTTTATACCCTCAACAACACCAACAGCCACAGCTACTCTTTTGATCAAATCCGGCTGCTGGCTCCGGCACAACCGGGAAAAATCGTCTGTGTCGGGCTCAACTACAGCGGTCACCTGCTCGACGGCTACAGCCGCCCAGAGCAGCCTCTAATTTTCCTCAAACCGGCCAGTGCCGCTACCGGCCCCGATAGCCAGATTCCTTTTCCTGAGCAGAGCCAACAGATCGATTTTGAGGGCGAGCTAGGACTGGTCATCGCTAAAACGGCCTACCAGATAACGCCTGATCAGGTTGCCGCGCATATCCTCGGTTACTGCTGTGGCAACGACGTCACCGCCAGGGATATCCAGAACTTGGAACAGAGCCCTACCCGCGCTAAGAGTTTTACCGGTTTTGCCCCCTTTGGTCCCTGGTTGGAGACCGATTTTGACCCCTATCACTTTGAACTGCGCACCTGGCTCAACGGCCAACTCAAGCAGTCGGTCAGTAGCGATGAGTTGCTGTTTTCGATCCCGGAGCTGGTCAGTTTTATCAGCCAGATCATGCCGCTGGACAGCGGTGACCTGATTCTTACCGGCACCCCGCGCGGGATGGGCCCGATGCAGTCGGGCGATGAGGTGGTCGTCGAGATCAGTGGCATCGGCAGCCTCTGCAACCGTCTCGGCCCGCGTTCAGGTGCAACCCTCTTAACCGAACAGGAGCTGCGCTGTGGCTGATCTCGTTATTAAAAACCAGGTCGACAACGGCATGAATTCGCCGATGATCGACCTCTCGGCCAACGAGAACCCGCTCGGCCCCTCTCCACTGGCGATTCGCGCCATCGAACAGGCACTGAGTGGGCTGCACCGTTATCCCGAGAAAGACGGCGATCCACTGCGCGATGCGCTGGCGCAACAGCAAGGTCTTGATCGTAGCCAACTACTGCTCGGCAACGGCGCCACCGAACTGCTGGAGTTCGCCGCCCGTAGCAGTCTGGGTCTGCAGGCGCAGGCCGAAGCACTGATCGCCACCCCCTGCTTTATCCCCTATCACAGGGTGATTCAGCGTGCCGGTGGCACCCTGGTCAGCGTGCCCTGCGCGCTCGGCGCAGATCCGCTCGATGCACTGCTGGAAGCGATCAGCGAAAACACCCGGCTGATCATCCTCGGCACCCCCAACAATCCGACCGGGTCGGTGCTTAGCCAGGCAGTGCTGCAGCGCTTTATTGCCGCGCTACCCAAACAGTTATTGCTGGTACTCGACGAGGCCTATATCGAGTATGTCGACCATTCAGACGATTCCAATAATCCAGGCAATCCAGACCACTCAAATTACTCAGACAGCCTGAAACTACTGAAAAAACATGACAACCTGTTGATCCTGCGCTCGCTGTCCAAAGCCTACGGTTTGGCAGGACTGCGCCTGGGATACGCTATCGGCAACCCGGCGTTAATCGAACGCCTCAATGGCCAGCGGCAGCACTACAACACCAACAGCCTGGCGCAGGCAGCGGCCTTAGCCGCCTTGGCCGACAAGGCGCACCTAGCCGCAACCCTGGCCAACAATCGCCAGCAGCGCGAGCTGCTGTGCCGATCCTTCAGTGCCATGGGGCTCAATTACCTGCCCTCGCAGGCTAATTTCATATTGCTCGAAGTCGGCGACGGCGATGCCTTGGTACAGGGATTAGCCGAGCAAGGGATCCGGGTTAAACCTATGGCACGTTACCAGTTGCCCCGGCATATCCGCATCAGTGTCGGCCTGCCAGCGCAGAACCAGGCATTGCTCAGTGCGCTGCAGCGGCTGCTTAATCCCACCCCAAAACTGCTGTTGAGAAAAAGAGCAAGCGAGCCTTTAGACCACCTTTTAAAGGGTAAGCCGAACGACCGTCCATATAAGCGTTTTGCTCTGGCCTAGGCCGCAGCACTAACAATAACAAGAACAAGAACAAGAACAAGAACAACAAGGAGACACCCATGGTGATGATCATGGCCCCCGGGGGCACCAAAGAGATGGCACTAGGCGTATTGGATGCCGGTGCCGATGCGACCTACGTCGGCGTTCAGGGTTGGAGCCGACGCGGTAATCAGGATGAGCTCAGCGATGAGGATATTCATGAGGTGATCGATTACGCCCTGGCGCGCGATAAAAACGTCCGTATCGTGGTCAATACCCAGCCCAGCTCGATCGAGATCCCGATGTTTCTGGAACGGGTCAGGATGTACCACGCGTGGGGCGCCAAGGGTTTTATGATCTCCGATATCGGCTGTATGAAACTGGTCAACGAGCAGATTCCGACCGCCGAGATCCACACCAGTGTCGGTTGCGGTATCACCAACTATGCCGATGTACACTTTCTCAGCGAACTGGGTGCTCGTTATGTGGTCCTGCCCTACCGGCTGAGCGTGGCCGAGATCGAGCAGATCAAACGCGAAAACAACGTTGGCATCGAGGTGTTTCTGTTCAAGACCCCGGCGGGCGGCAAGATCTGCCCCGGCAAGTGCATGATGAGCAGCTACTTCAGCTTCGAACGCTGGCTTGATGAGCAGGGCAAGGATCACTTCTTCGGCAGTGCCAGCCGTGGCGGCGATTGCCTGCGGGTCTGCCAGACGATGTGGGATCTGGAGACCGCCGAGGAGCAGATCGAAAAAGAGATTACCATCAAGGAGAATCCGTCGCTGTGGCTGACCGAGCTGCCTGCCTATCTCCACGCCGGCGTCGAGTGCCTCAAAGTACCGGGCCGCGACCGCTCCACCGGGCTGGTGATGGACCTGACGAGCTGCTACCGACGGGCAGTCGACGAGATCCTCAGCTGCGACACCCCTAACCTCCCCAGGCTAAATCTGCACAAATACGAGCTTGAACTCCAGGCGCTGCGGGTCCGCTGGCAGCAGGAGCGTGGCAAACGTGATGACCGCCTGATCGATTCGGCGCTGGCGGCCTCAAGCCGCTCGCTGATCTCAACCGATCGGCTCAGGGTTTAGGATCAGAGTTTAGCCTGAGAACAGGCTCTTGCAGCATTCAGAATCTAATAAGAAGAAGGAACATGACCATGTATGAATTATCAACCAACTGCGCCAACCCCAAGCAACTGCGCCAGACCGACTTCGCGGCCTACGATGCGGTCTACCTGGGTGATTTTTCCTGCCTCGACTACCCCAGCAACTTCAGCGCCCATCCAGAGCTGCTAGAAAAGGCGGTCAGCGAGCTCAAAGAGCAGGGCAAAAAAGTCTACCTACGCCTCTACGCCACCCCCGGTAACGAAGACCTGCCCCAGGTGCGGGAGATGATCGAGACCGCGAAGACGCTGCCGTTTGATGCGATCGAAGTGCATAACCTCGGCGTGCTGCGGATTCTGCAACAGCTGGGTTGCACCCTACCGGTGCATCTGGGGGTGTTCGGCAATCTTTATACCGATGCCTCGGCACGGGTACTCAAAGAGTTCGGCGTGACCCGGGTCTACCCCAACCCCGAGCTGAGCCTGACCGAGATCCACTATATCCGCGAGCAGACCCCGATCGAGATCATTCTGCCGGTACACGGCAAGATTCCACTGGTGATTTCAGAGACCTGTTTCATCATCGAAAACAGCCCCGCAACAGCGAAAAAAGTCGACTGCAACGGCAAGTCGGTGTGCAGCTTCCCCTGCTCCCAGGATTACTGGCTCAACCGCAGCAATGGCCAGTGGGTGCTCAAGGATACCGGGCGGATGACCCTGTCCGGTAAGGATCTGTGCATGCTCGAGCATATCCCGGAGCTGCTCCAAGCCGGCCAGCAATTTTTCTACATCCAGAGCCACGGCGAGAGCCCCGAGTATGTAGAAACCACCGGCAAGCTCTACCGCCAGGCGCTACAACAGGCGCTGCAACAGGATCAAAAGGGAATCGACAACCCGGATCAGCACGCCGAGATGGCTGCGCTGCGAGCACTCTCCAAAGAGGGTCTGTGCAACGGCTACTACTTCGAAGGTGCAGGCCAGTCCTACATCGCGAGGGGCTGAGCATGAAACAATCCACAGATAGTCGCGCCGAAGATCAGTCTGAACAGCTGAGCGTAGCGAGCGCAGTAGCTCAGAACTACCGGCCGCTACTGCTGGCACCGGCCGGCTCGCTGGAGATGGCCAAGGTCGTTGTCGACGAGGGCGCGGATGCGCTCTACATGGGGCCGCTGGGCTGGAGCCGACGTCCCTACGAGTCGGAGATGACCGATGCCGATATCCGCGAGGCGATCGATTACGCCAAGCGCCACGGCTGCGATCCCCGCATCGTCCTCAACACCTTTCCCAGCCCGCTGGAGATGGATGCCTTCACCGACAAGGTAAAGTTGTTCGGCAGCTGGGGGGCCTCGGGCTTTATCGTGACCGACGTCGGCGCGATTCGGCTGATCCGCGAGCTACTGCCGGAAACCCAGATCCACGTCAGTATCGGCAGCGGCATCACCAACGCGATGGACGGCGATTTCTACCACAGCCTGGGTGCCAACCTGCTGATTCTGCCCTATCGCTGGGGTGAAACGGAGATCGATAGCGTACGCCAAACCAGCCCGATCGGACTGGAGGTATTCCTGTTTGAGACTGTGCAGACCGGCAAAATATGTCCCGGCAAATGCATCATGAGCTCCTACCTTAAGTTCCGTGAATGGGAGCCGATCGAGGGCAACCGCGACTCCCACGGCAGCGCCAACCGCGGCGCCAAGGAGTGCTACCGAGTCTGCCAGACCCACTGGGGCTTTAGTGGTGAGAGCAGCGGCGAGGATAGCGCCCAGCCACAACTACGACCACAACCACAACCACAACCACAACCACAACAACTCAAACTGCGCAGCGATGCCCAGCTGATGCTCGACCAGCTACCGGCCTATATCGACCGCGGGGTGGAATATTTCAAACTCTCAGGGCGCGAACGGCCGATTGAGATGATCCGCGACCTGGTGCGCTTCTACCGTCGTGTCTTTGATGCCATTGTCGATCAGGGACAGACCGATATGTCGCCTTATCACGCCGAGATGGAACAGCTACGCCAGCGCTGGAGCAAAGCCAAGTCACGCCGCGTTGGCACCCTGATGGCGCGTGCCAAGCGTTATGGCGATGCTGTCCTCGAACCAGCCTCCCAACCGATAAAAATAACCGACAGCCTAAGCGCGGTACCGGCCAATGGCTAACCACGCTGAACCACGGGTGATTGGCCAAGCGCCGCTGGGCTGCTTACGGGCAGCCTTCGAATCGACCGGCAGCCCGCACTGGATCATGTATACGATCCAACAGCTGGGACTCGATAAAAAGTTCGGCTTCAACCTGCAGATCGACTATCTGGACGACCCGATGCAGGGGCAGCGGCACTCTACAGAGCAGGCGCTGGCGAATGGGCTAGTCGATTTTATCGATACCGACTGGATCACCCTGGCTCGCTGTCGTCATCAGGGGTTGCGGGTCTCGGCGGTCTATCCTTACGGGCGGATTCTGGGTCGCCTGGTGGTGCCGCGTGACAGCAGCATCGACAGCCTCAGCCAGCTGCGCGACAAGCGTTTCGGAATCGTCAGCACCCTGGACAAAAACTGGATTCTGGCCCGTGCTTACGCCCAGCAGCGCTACCAGTTCGACCTGGCCGCCGAGGTGAATCTGCAGCAGGCCAAGTCAAAAACGCGGCTTAAAGAGTGGCTCGACCAGCGCCAGGTCGATGCCGCGTTGGTCTACTGGCACCAGATCCCCTTTCTGGCCCAGCAGCAGGATTACCGGTTGTTACTGGATATTCCAGCCACCCTCTCCGAACTCGGGCTGGCGCCGACCCCGACCACCTTCTTCGTCTTTCGCGACCAGTTTGTCGCTGAGCGTCCCGAGCTGGTACGGGCTTTTATCAAGGCGTTCGAACTGGCATTGAAAAAACTCCACCACGACGATGCGTTATGGCAGAAGATTGCGCTAAAGCTACTCCATATTGACGACCCGGAACTGCTCGGGGCGCTGCGTGAAATCTGGCGTTCACGGATGCCGGGGCAGTGGAACCGTGCGGCCATTGAAGAGTTAGCGGGGCTCTATCAGCAACTGGAACGGCTTGAACAGCGGCGCGGCGCCACCCTGGGCGCGGGAGCTAAAATCCCCGAGGGCTGCTTCAGCTGGCAGTTTATGCAGCCCTAGCTTTTAGGTTAATAGTGGGCGGAAGCTGTTTCTAATTGTCGGGTTGAAACCCGACCTACAACACCTGTAGGGCGGAATTTATCCCGAGATTAAAACCCGAACAACAATCAGCACCTGTAGGTCGGAATTTATTCCGACAGCAACACCCGAACAACAATCAGCACCTGTAGGTCGGAATTTATTCCGACAGCAACACCCGAACAACAATCAACACCTGTAGGTCGGAATTTATTCCGACAGTAACAAACCACCAAACACAGGACAGCGCGATGACCGATCACAATAACAATCTCAAAAATTCGGCTGCAAAGGTAAAACTAATGGGCCCCGGCGGCAGCGCAGAAATGGCTATAGCGGCGCTGCAAGCAGGCGCCGATTCGGTCTTTATTGGCCCCAAGGGCTGGAGCCGTCGTCCCAAGAGCGATGAACTGAACGACGCGGATATGTACCGGGTGATCGACTACGGGGTCGCCCACAACAAAGATATCCGCGTCGCCATCAATGTGATGCCCGCCCCAAAAGAGATTCCGCTGTTTTTGTGCAAGATCGAGCAGTTTGCCAACCGCGGCGCTCAGGGGGTGATGCTCTGCGATCCGGGCTGCATCCGGCTGGTTCGCGAGCGCTTCCCGGAGCTTGAGATCCATGTCAGCGTTACCGCGGGAATCTTCAACCGTGAAGATATCCAGCTGTTTCAGCAGTTGGGCGCTGATATCGTGGTGATCCCCTACCGCTGGGGGGCAGAGGAGATCGCCCAGATCCGCGACGAGGCGCGGATGCAACTCGAAGCCTTCCTGTTTCAGCCGCCCAAACGCAGCTGGATCTGCCCTGGTCGCTGTTATTCCAGCAGTTACTTTCATATTGCCCATAAGCAGGATGCCGAGGACAAGGATCACTTTATCGGCAGCGCCAGCCGTGGCGGCAGCTGCCATCGGATCTGCCGCAGCGATTGGCAGATGCTGCAGGGGGCGACCAAGCTCGATGAACAGCTGTTTGCCGAACGGCAAAACCTCAAGGCCAGCCCCGAGTTGCTGCTGTGGGAACTGCCCAAATACCTCGAACTGGGGGTATCGCGGTTGAAGATCCCCGGCCGTGAGCGCTCTATAGACCTGGTGGTCGCCATTGTCAGTTTCTACCGCCGGGTTCTGGATCATCTGCTAGCGGGCAATCAGCAACTGCAACAGTTCGAGACCGAGTGGCAGCAATTGAAGCTGCGCTGGAACACCGAGAAGCGCAAACGTGACAGCAACCAGGTCAGTCTGGCCCTGGTTGGTTAAGGCCGTTAATAAGCTCAGCAAACGCCCAAACTCACAGGAATCCGCATGCAAACTGCCCTGAATACAGACTTCGTCGAAGCCCCTCTAGCGCTACCCTGGCTGATCGATCTTAACCTGATCGGTGCCGAGCAGCAGTCCCTGGTCGGCACCAAGGCCTGGCATCTGGCACGGATGCAGCAGGCCGGATTTGCGGTCCCTGAAGCGGTCTGCATCACCACCGAGGCGTTCCGGCAGGGCTATCTAGGCGCTAGTGTATTTACCGACAGCGACGCCACTGACAACAAGCAACCTCATCAGCTGAGTCCAGCGCTGAAATCCGCGCTCCTGACCAGCTTCGCGACACTCCAACAACGACACCCCAACAGCCGCTTTGCAGTGCGCAGCTCGGCGCTGGAGGAGGACACTGCGGGTGCCAGCTGGGCGGGGATGTTTCTCACCAGCCTAGATATCGATTCCAGTGACAAACTGCTACGCGCGGTCGAGCAGGGTTTTGCTTCACTGGATAGCGATCCGGCGTGCCTCTATCGGCTGCAGCAGCCGTCTTCAGATTGCCCGCAACCAGCGATGGCACTGATCATTCAACGCCAGATCGAAGCCAGCGCCTCCGGCATGGTGTTCACCCGCAACCCGCTGGCAGATCCCGGCCACCCAGACTACGACCGGCTCTGCATCAATGCGGTACGCGGACTCGGCGAAGCACTGGCCGATGGCCAGGTCGATGGCGACCACTATTGGCTCGATCGTCAAAGCCGGCTGCTGGAACATCGTCTGGCAGCGGCGCAACCGGGCCGGTCGGTACAGCCACCGGTACTGAGCCGGATACAGATGCGCAAGCTGGCGCAGTCCGCCCGCAGCCTTGAGCGTAGGTTCGAGCATCCGCTGGATATCGAATTCGCTTTCCAGGGCCAACAGCTGTGGCTGTTGCAAGCACGCGCTATCGTCAGTTCCGCAACCGCGCTGAGCCGCCCTGCCCAGCATTGGTTACAGCAACAACAGCGGCGCTTGGCCCTGCGTCTGGACCAGCTTCAACGCCAGCATGAGTTGCAGTGCGGGCCGGGCATTCTCAGCAACAGCAATATTGCCGAACTGCTCCCCAGCCCAACCCCGATGAGCTTCGCCATCTTCAAGCAGATCTTTGCCGGCCCCGGCGGTGCCATCCCCATGGGCCGCCGCGCTCTGGGCTATCACACCGATCCCCTGAGCACCGCCCAGCTGTTTGAGCTGGTCGCCGGCCAACCCTACTTCCACCTGGAGATCGATGCACGCAGCTATGAACATGCCCAACCGCTGCCTATCCATGCGTACCTGTCCCAGGTACAAGCCGATCCGCAGCGGGGTAACTACCCCGAGTTCGGCCTCTACCAGCAGTTCCATCCTGAACCAGAAGCCAAACCAGAGCCCGAATCAGAGCCCGAATCAGACGCTGAAGCAAAAACCGAACAGAACTCGAAGCGCTACCGCGCTAACCGCCGTTTTCACCGCCATATGACCCAGCACGGTCTCAACTACCTGCGGCAGTACCGGCAGTGGATAGACCCCTATCTCGAGCAGCAGTTACACCAGCAACGCGCTGTGGATCTGGACCTGCTCAACGCGCCGCAACTGATCATCCAGATCAACCACTGGCTGTGCCATCTGCGCAAAATTTCCTGCTGCCATTTCGTGATGGCGGCCAGGCTGGGGTTCTATTTTGCCGAGAGCCTGAGGTTTCAACTGCAGCCATTTTTTGGCGACGACACCGAATCCTGGCTGAGTCGATTGCTTCAGGCACTGCCCGGAAGTCGCATCACCCAGCAGAGTTTTGATCTCCAGGCCCTGCGTCAACAGCAGCTGGATGCCCAAGACTATCTTCAGCGATACGGCCATCTGGCCAGCAATGAACTGGAACTCTCACTGCCA
>CAXBEA010000079.1:0-18240 GCA_963974645.1 uncultured Neptunomonas sp.
CGATGTCCGCGACTCACTGCAGTGGCTATTGGAGTCCGTTGGGCTGCATGTGCACAGCTATGAAACCGCGCTGGCATTTCTTGAAGCCTATCAGTCCGGCGCTAGCGGCTGCATCGTCATGGATGTGAGGATGCCAGGACTCAGTGGCATCAGCGCCCAAAAAAAACTCCCCGAATACGGTATCGACCTGCCGGTGATCATGATCTCCGCCCACGGTAATATCGATATGGCGGTCACCGCAATGACTCAGGGGGCGGTCACTTTTCTACAGAAACCCTTTGATGACCAGGCGTTACTCGATCATGTTCAGCAGGCACTGCAGAAAGACCGTAGCCACCGTCAGCGCCAACAGGCGCTGTCTGGCTTAAAACAGCGCTACGCGGCGCTGACCAAAAGAGAGCACCAGGTGTTCGAGCAGGTCGTCGCCGGACTGTCGAACCAGGAGATCGCGGATCAGCTGGGGATTAATCGCAAGACCGTGGAAGGGCATCGTGCCAACATGCTGGCAAAAATGGCGGTAGGCTCATTGGCCGAGCTGGTCCAGGCAGCTGTTAGCCTAGGTGTTGTGCTTTATTGATGTTCTTCATTGATGTTCCTGAAAACTGACAAAAAACAGCCCAGGCTAGATCGTCGTACTGACCGAGGACCGCCTCCAAAGCTGTCGCGCAGCATCCGCACCCAGCAGCAACAGACTGCTGAAGATCAGTGCGTACAAGAGCCATTCGGATGGTTCTACTGTCTCGCCCTGCCACAACCCCACACAAAATATCAGGGTGGGTTCTAGGTTGCCGAGCAGCCCCAGCACACCCAACGCCAACACGCGGCTGGCACTAAGCCAGAGCAGCATGGGAATCGAGCCGAGCAATCCCAGCCCGGCGAACAATGCCAGTTTGCTGAGCGAATAATCGAACGGATGGGCTACCTCGCCCAACTCGACACAGGCCCAGATTGCCACCGGCAGCAACAATATATTTTCAATCCCGAAGGCCTGTAACGCGGGTAAAGACTGATAACGCCGCAAGATAAAATAGGGCGGGTAACCCAGCGCGATCAGCAGTGCCAGCCAGGAAAAGCCGCCCGACTGAAGCAGGCTGCTTACCACGCCTGCTGTTGCACAGCCGACGGCAAGCCACTGCAACCGTCGTAACCGCTCGCCATAGACCAGTCGACCCGTAAGTACCATCGCCAGCGGCAGGATAAAATAGCCCAGCGCCACCTCCAGGGTTCGACCGTTCATCGGTCCCCAGATAAACGCCCAGAATTGAGCCCCAACTAGCGCGCTACCGAGCAGGTAGCCCGGCCAGCTGCGCCAACGGCAGAGCAAACGGCCGATCTGGGTCAGCTGACCTCGATCGAACACTAGCAGACAGCCAACTAGCAGCACCACTGTCCAGAGAATGCGCTGGCCGGTGGCGGCAAACCCCGACAACGGCTGCAACAGCTGAACATAGGCGGGCAACGAGGCGAACAGACAGAATGCCCCCATCGCAAACGCGACACTCCGGAACGGATTCGACATGACTAGACTCGGGACAAAAGGCGGATTATAAACGAGTGGGGTACCTCTAACGAGACGGCACCCTTTAATGAAATTAATAAATCTGACGCGGGACTCGATGGCTTCAAGTAGGGTCTAGCCAGAATCTCCGGGAGCCCCTTAGTACAGCCAATGATAGTTCAGGGCTGGGTCGCCAAACGGGCAAAGGTAGCTAGGGCCGTAGATATTTTTTTAAGCACTGCATCGCAGCCTGAAAGCTGGTGGCGTGCTGCGAGATAGCTGGGGTCGTTATAACTGAGCCAGACCTGCCCCGCTTGATCCTGATAAATCAGGGCTTTTTGAGGTAAGTCGATGGCAACCTGCTGTTCGCACTGCATCAGTAAGGTGCCAATTTTTGGGTTTCCAAAAATGACCACATAGCTTGGCCGTAATTCAAGACCGACCGATCGGGCACCGGCTGCGTGATCGATGAGGGTGAATACACGCATCCCTTTTTCATCGAGGATCGATGTCAGTCGATCCACAGTCGTTTCGGCATCGTGGGCACTTTTGGTGCTGACAATGCCACTCTCTGCAAATGCTGGCGAGGGTAGATGGATAGCCGTGATCAATGCCAGTTTCAATAGCCAGCCTAGTTTTCTCATGTTTTTATTCCTGTTGTCTGTGTCGAGGATTTTGAAGCTTGAGCCACTTTATTCAATACCCGAGTACGCGAAGGGTAGGGCAAGTAATCTGAGCAGGATAATTCTTAATTGTATGATTGAACTCAGTTATACATCAAAGCCTAGTCGTAAAATGCACGCTAGCCCTGTATTTATTCGGTGATGGGCGGCCCAGATAGCAGCAATATTTTCTGTCTGATCGCTGAAACATTGACCACGTTACCAAACTGGTCGCTGTGCATGGAACGGTTTGAATAAACCATTCCAGATGCGCCCCCCCTTATGATTCCGTTAATCAGTGACTACGAACAACTGATCGACTGGCTGCATGAGCGCTCACTGCCCCCGTTGTATTCTGTCGGCGTCTACTATTGGAAATAAGGGGAAGGCAGTTTGTCTCTCGAGTGTTATCCGGACAGATCCAGCGTGATGACGCCGAGCAGATAGACGCTGTGATTCTGTTTTACGCCCTTAGAGACGCCGAGGCGTTTTGCAGCTGCCTTAAAACGGTGTGGATATCCAAAGGACAGCATCGATTGAAAAACATAGCCTCCGAGATGGAGGTGTCTCCTCGCCCACTAAAAATCACTACACTTGTTGATCGACACCAACGTCGAAGGGAACTTAGCTTCCGCTTTTGGAATCCGTATATACCTAGGCAAACTGTAACGTATATGTAGGGGACATTGATCAATGATCAAACGACTGACGCAATTTTTTAGCACCCATATGGTGCTGCCTCGAGATGGCGATGCACCGAGTAGTGCCAAGCCTATTCAGCTTGCAACCGCGGCGTTATTGATTGAGGTATCTCGTGCCGATTTTACTATTGATGAGAGCGAACGCAGTGGCGTAGCCGCGTTGTTGAAGAGTCAATTTGAGTTGAGTGCTCAAGAATTAGACACGCTGCTCGATTTTGCTCAGCAAGAGGCGGAGCAAGCTACATCACTGTATCAGTTTACGAGATTGATCAATGATGGCTATTCACCGGAACAAAAGAGCCAGTTAATACTGAACCTATGGCAAGTTGCCTTCGCGGATAAGTTTCTCGATAAGCATGAGGATCATTTAGTTCGCAAAGTCGCCGATCTGATTCATGTATCGCATTCAGAGTTCATCCGCACCAAGCTAATGGCGATTAAAATGAGTAAAGACTGAATTATTGCTTACTGCGACAAGAGTGCGTTTGCACACTTATTGGCCTGTCACTATCTTCCCAAACAGCTCAAGTGCCTCTCGCCGCCTGGCCGTCCAAGGAAAAGCAAAGCTGATCCGTAATGCATTGCGATAGCGTTCTTGGGCAGTGAAGAGGCGACCTGGGGTAAGAATAATTCCCTGTTCGAGACACTGACCGTAAAGATCTAAGGTATCAACGCTATCCGCTAACTCAACCCAGAGGGCGAGTCCGCCTTGAGGCCTGCTACAGGTTTCTAGGGTGGGGATATACTGCCCCAACATCTCGAGCAGCTGCAGATACTGCTGCCGTAGATGCTGGCGCCGAACACGTAGGTGGCGGTCAAAACTGCCTTCTTGTAGGAAGTCCGCCAGCCCCTGCTGTTGGGCACGGCAACTGGCCAGACTAGTGACCAGTTTCAGCTGTTTGATACGCTCGCGATAACGTCCGGGTACGATCCAGCCAATACGGAGGTCCCGTGACAGGCTTTTGGACACAGAAGAACAGAGCAGAACCAATCCCTGATTATCGTAACTATGAAGTGTACGCGGGCGTTGTTCATTGAAAGAGAGTTCGGCATAAATATCATCTTCGATGATAGGCAGGTTTCGGTCTTGGGCGAGGCTAAGGATGCGTTGTTTACTTGACTCGGGCATGCAAGCCCCGGTGGGCGTGCTGTAGTTGGGTGAAACCACAACCGCTTTGATGTCCCAGTGCTGCAATGCAAGTTCCAGTGCATCAGGGCTCAACCCTGATTCGGCGGAACTCGGCAACTCCAGTGCTTTTAGACCCAGCGCTTCGAACAGCTGGAAGATGCCATAGAAGCCTGGAGACTCCACAGCCACCACATCACCACGCTGGGTGGTCGCCATCAAGGCCAGCAGCAATGCATGCTGGCAGCCTGAAGTAATGATGATGTCATCGGCGCTAAGATGGCTCCCGCCGGCATGAAGCCGATTAGCAATTAAACTGCGCAGTCTCTGCAAGCCTGCCGGTTCATCATAGTTGTTTTGCTCGCCGCTGGTTTGCCGCCGTTGTGCACGGGCCAGGCAGCGGCGCAGTGCTTCATTGGCCAACTCCTTCTCTTGTACGCCGACCAGATCGAAGGCGGCGCCACGTTCCATGATATCCACCAATACCTGAGCACTGGTGACGGGAAGCGGGGTTGATTCCGGTTGGCTGATTAAAGGCGCCTTGATGGCTAGTTGATCTCCCGCTGCAATGCCATTGACGTAATAACCCGAGCGAGGCCGGGCGCTGATCAACCCATCGGCTTCTAGGCGGTCATAGGCGGTGAGGATGGTTGATCTGGACAGTCCCCGTTCCTGACTAAGTAAGCGAATCGAGGGCATGCGCGAGCCAACAGGCCGACACTCTGATCGAATCTCTTCGGTGAGTTCTTGGATTAATTGATGATAGAGGAAATCTGTCATGGGTACAGTTGGGTAAAAATCATGGAGTACAGCCTCATAGAGTAGCACTTTGACCTCTTAGAAATAGATAAATCTGAATCTGTATCCATTTTGACCTCTTGCATAGACTAATGGCATCGCAGCTAACCCGGCTTGAGAAAATGACAATGGTAAATCGTAGCTCACTGATTCCAACCGAAGTGATTGATGATCTGTATGCAGATGTTGGTCAGTGGCATGTCAATGTCGGAGAAGAAAAGATACACCCCAAACGCATGCCCGGACGTTGGCGTTCACTAAAATGGTGGGCCAGCAGCGTCTGGCTAGTGTTTTTTATCGGACCTTATTTACGTTGGGGAGAGCGGCAAGCCGTTCTGTTCGATCTGCCTGCACAAAAGTTTCACTTGTTCGGCCTGACGATACTGCCTCAGGACCTGTGGATACTGGCGTTGATCTTACTGTTTTTTGCCATTCTCTTGGCGGTGGTGACCGCAGTGGCTGGGCGAGTGTTCTGTGGCTTCTTCTGTTTTCAGACGGTATGGACCGATGTCTATGTCTGGATAGAGGAGTGGCTAGAAGGGACATCCCGGCAAAGGAAGGCTTTGGACCAATCGCCCTGGTCGCTTAACAAGCTACGTATCAAGACTACTAAGCATGCACTTTGGTTATTGATTGGATTGCTGACTGGGGTCAGTTTTGTCGCCTGGTTTATGGACGCTGGAGCGCTGTGGCGTGGATTGCTCGGTCAGGATCTGCCGCTAGAAGCCTGGATTACCATCGGCGCCTTCATCTTCGGCACCTATAGTCTGGCTGGATTTATGCGTGAGCAAACTTGCTTATGGCTCTGTCCATATTCGCGCATTCAGGGCGTGATGGTGGATCAGGATAGCTTGCTCCCGGCTTATGACGCAGTGCGTGGTGAAACACGTGGGCGTCGTAAAAAAGGCGTTACTGATGAGCACCTAGGTGACTGTATCGACTGTAACCTCTGTGTAGCGGTCTGTCCGACCGGGATTGATATCCGCGATGGCCAACAGCAGGGCTGTATTACCTGTGCGCTCTGTATTGATGCTTGCGATTCGGTGATGGAAAAAATCGGTCGACCCAAAGGCTTGATCCGCTACGAATCCTTGAACGGTCTGCGGGGTGTCGTAGAGGCTGTATGGTTTAAACGCCCTCGTGTCTGGGTATACCTTGGCATCCTGATGTTTTCAGTGGTCGGTGGTGCTTGGGGTCTGGCGACGCTGGATGCACTGGAGCTAAAGGTGATTCATCATCGCCAGCCTATGTTTGTGATCCTAAGCGATGGCTCGGTCCAGAATCGATATCAGCTAAAAATTCTGAATAAAACGGATCAACAGATTGATGCCGCGATTACTGTCTCCGGTCCAGAGGGGCTGACGATGGTGGGTGCTTCGCAGGCCATAACCCTGACACCCTCAGGTATGACCAGCCGTGAAGTCTTTATCCGTATTCCTGCCCAGGTCTTAGATGAAAATACCAGTCAGATCCTGTTCAGTGTCACCACCAGCAGTGACCAGCTGAAATCCTCGCGAGCCGCTGTGTTTGTTAGCCCGGGAAAGGGTAGACAGGAATGATTTGAGCTGTCCGATAGGTATCGATTCCTAGTGATTGCAGCAATCGTTTATAGAACCGATGCGGTACCCATCGGTTCTAAGGGCACACCAATACACGTCATTGAGCGCCTTAATTTCGAAGACAGTGAAAGATTCACTATGCGTTGGGTATGTACAGGAACGAGGAAAGCAGGTCCTCAGCAAAGATTCCAAAGTACCTAAGGAACCTATGAACAAGTCCCTTGCGCCTCTGGCTTTCAGAGCGAGTGGAGATCAAGGCAGCGATTACAGACATACTGGTTGTCTGTCGAAAATCGCTAACACCGCGATCCATTCGCTCTGAAAGCCCCGAAGGGCGGGCTCTATAACGGCCATCTGCTTTGTCGGACCGCTTGAAAAGGTCTAGACATTTCACTGCACGATCCTTCGCGCACCTGGCCGTTCTATAGCCCGCAGAGAACACACTGGACTTATTCACAGGTTCCCTAAGCTTTTGTATGGAGAGTTGATAAGAGTATCCTTAGCCAAGAATCCATTCTGGCTGGTACAGTTAAAACACTAGCACCCACCGTTTGAGTTAGTAAGGAAGCCTACGTTGAGCAAACAGCCGCTCAGTAAACGAGCACTCAGTCGCGTTACAAATATACTCGAAAGCAGCGCAGATTCGACCAGAGAATCTCTGCATCGCTTCTCTAGTGAGCGTAAATACATCGGTATCACCGGTTTAAGTCGTAGCGGTAAGTCGACGTTTATTACCAGTTTGATCAATCAACTGCTGATGCACCAGGATGCAAAACTTGGGGCGTTTTCTCCCTGGATGACGCAGCGTATAGCTGCTGTGAAAGTACATCCACTGGAAGATCGTTCGCTGGCTGAATTCCCCTATCATCACGCCATCGATGCGCTTGCGGCGAAAGAACCGCTTTGGCCGCACTCTACCACTGATATCAGCGGCTGCCTGATTGAGATTAAACTGAACAAGAAAAACGGATGGGCATGGACATCCGCGACACGCAGTGTCTTTCTTGAGATTCGGGATTACCCCGGAGAGTGGTTGCTTGATCTTCCATTGATGGATATGAGTTACGCGGAGTGGTGCTCGCAATGCGCAGCCCAGTTCACTCTAGAGCCTCGTGCATCACTGCTTGCGAATCTCCTGAGTGAGTTGCAAACGCTGGATCCGTTGGCACCCTATAATGAAACAACAGCCAACCAACTCAACCAGAAGTACTGTGAATTTCTTAAACGCTGCAAGTATTCAGAGCATGCGCTGAGCGTTATCCAGCCAGGTCGGTTTTTGATCCCAGGTGAGTTCGCAGGGCATGATGCACTGATGTTTGTGCCCTTGCTGAGTTGCAGTTCGCGTACTACAGCAGAGCTTGAGAATGCCAGCCAAACAAGCTACTTCAAAACCTTTGAACGCTGCTACAACAGCTATATCAGCAAGATCGTGGTGCCTTTCTATAAGAAATTTTTCCGTCCAATTAATCGCCAAATTGTGTTGGTTGATGTAATCAATGCACTTAACGGTGGGCCGGACTACATCGAAGACATGCGCCAAGCGCTATCAAACATCAGCGATAGTTTTTCGTACGGACGTCAGAGTCCCATCCTGTCGTTGTTTACACCTAAGATAGAGAAAGTGATTTTTGCTGCATCGAAGGTGGATCAAGTGGTCGCTAAAGATCATGACAATATACGCCAGATGACCGCAGCTCTGGTTCGGAAAGCGCTTGATGATGCTGCCTATAAAGGGATCGAGCCAAAGCCTGAGGCTATCGCGGCTATCCGGGCTTCACATGAAATAATTCATAGTGGTTCACCTGCCATTACCGGTACGGACAACGACGGCAATGGAATTGGTTATGTGCATCCTGTGATGCCAGACCATCTGCCTAAACCAGAAGAGTGGCAAGCGTTCCGGGACTGGAAGGTACCCCTGTTGAGGCCGCCCAAAGGGGTTCGTTGTAATCAAGACCAGGCCTTACCGCACATACGAATGGATCAGGTTCTCCAAGACCTGATGGGGGATCTCTGTCAATGAGCAACGATAGACGTGACAATCTGGGGACGTTTAAAGAAGCGGAATCAGTTTATGCCAAAGACACTTCGCCTAAGCAGGAGCGGATTGGCGAAACCTTTATTCCAAATCAAGGGGAAACACCTGAGGGCCCCCCTGAATCCATAGACATCGATGTGACAGACACGAATGCACAGCATTTCGATCAGCCTGATTTACAGTCCAGCACACTTGAACGTAGAGCGAAGCGCGGGCTAAAAACCTTGCTTATTGTGGTCGCTGCATACGTGACCATCTTGCTTGCATACAACACCTATGAGGTTATCGCTGCAGCCTTAACTATTCACTGGTCACTCGCGGCGCTATTGGGTGCGGTAATCGTTGTTCTGTTGCTAATCGCGGGCCGCATCCTCTGGGACTGGCATCGAGACAACGAGTCTGTGAGTGTTGTGTATCAATTTCAACGGGAAGCAAAGCGCTTTAGATCGCAGCGTTCGCATAAATATATTGAGCCTTATCTGAACGATCTCTCAGCGTTTTATGCTGGCAAGCCGCAATTTGAGCTGTTTCAGCGGATGCGTGCATTATTGCCAGATTATGCAGACGATAAGGAAGCGCTGGAACTCGTCGAAAAGGTATTCGTGTGTAAATTAGATGAGCAAGCGTTCGCCTGTATCTCAGATTACAGCGCACAAACCGGTGTGGCCGTGGCACTTAGCCCTTGGGCGCCCTTGGATATGGTGTTGACGTTATGGCGCAACGTCAAAATGATCGTGGAAATCAGCAAAATTTACGGTATCCGACCTGGCTACCGTAACCGGCTACGGATATTTGTTCAGGTGATGAATAACATGGCCTTCGCGGGTGTCTCCGAGATGGCAACTGACTTTCTGGTTAGCAGCACAGCGGAGAGCACATTACTGCCGCAGGTTGTGGCCAGAACCGCACAAGGATTTGGATCAGCGATCTTTTCAGTGCGGATAGGGATAAAAACAGCCAGTCACTGTCGGCCGATCCCGTTTACAGAGCAGGCTGCGCCGCGAACCTCGCACTTTATCAAGCCGTTATCTGCGAGCATCTCAAATATATTAAGTTCTGAGTCGGCTCTCTGTAAGCAAGGCACTGACCCTCGTGGATAGCCTGTAACCGACCCAGAGAAGGTCATTCAGCCGAGGAGGGGGATTAAAGCGGCTTGCCATTCAGTCTGGCAACACCGTCTTTGAGCGAAAAAGAGACCTGATTATTGGCCTCGCTGATGATGGCTGCTGCTCGCGGATTGAGCAGTGATGCCAGCCCGTAGGCACTTTCACCGAGTTTAGCCTCAACAATGATTGAGCTGGCTGCCATCAAAAGCTGCTGATCAGGGGCTTTGTTGGTCGCTATAGCTTTAGATAGGTGATTTTTTGGCAGTCTAGCTGACGGTTGGCTTAAAGGAAGGGACTTGTTGGTACTTTCTTTAGTTGTTTAGGCGTGAGGAATGGCGCTTCGACCGCGCTCATTTATAGAACAATTGCCGTGCTGCTGACTGTGGGGTCAATAGACACTAGCCACTGAATACCGTAAAACTTAGCCAGAGATACACGCCGTAGGCGGCGAGTAACATTCCACCCTCAAATCGGCTCAGGCAACGCCCTGTGTATAAAAACAAAAGCAAGAGTAAAGACGCCCCAAGCATAATCCATTGATCAAACTGCAATATTCTGACATGAACCGGAAGTGGCTGAAGGAGTGATGACACTCCCAGAATCCCCAGTAAGTTGAAGATATTACTTCCGAGTATATTTCCAACCGCTACGTCAGCGTGCCTCCTAATGGCTGCGACAACCGATATAGACAATTCAGGAAGTGACGTACCCACTGCCACCAAGGTCAAACCTATGACGGCTTCTGGTACATCAAAGTACTCTGCAATACCAATCGCCCCAATCAGCAAAACTTGGGATCCGCCAATCAATAATAATAAGCCGATAGCCACGGCGATTAGGGTCCACAATACCGACTTCGGAGCGACGGTAAGTTCTTCGGCTTCAGCTTGATGTAGTTCACCCGAGGGTGCAGCGTGGAAGCGCTCGCTCCTATAAGCCCAGACCAAATAAGCGGCCAAGCTAGCAAGGAAAATAGCGGCATCTGCACGCCCAAGAGCGCCTCCTCCCGCTAGAACAAGCACCAAAAACAATACGCTTGCAGCCACTACTGTGGCAGCGTCTCGCCTTAACACCAATGGTTTGACCGCTAAAGGCGTTATCAACGCGCAAATGCCCAGTATCAATAAAATATTTCCGATATTGCTGCCAACAACGTTGCCAATAGCGATGTCTGGCCGACCCTCTATTGCAGCATTGACGGAGACCACCAACTCCGGGGCTGAAGTGCCGAAACCGACGATAACCAGGCCGCTTAGCAAAGGCGATACACCCAGGCGCTTTGCGGCAGCCAGCGAGCCATGAATCAATGCTTCACCGCCACAGGTGAGTAAGCCTATACCCATAAAAAGATATAAAACATTCAACATATTCCTGATCTTCCGGGCATCGTCATTAATTCCTTCAACAGGGCATTGGAGGTGTGGAATTACAGCCCAGCAAGAATTCGATTCGTTGCAAACCCTGTCAAAACGAATCCTTATTGGGCGTAACAGTTAACTACTTAGTCCTTCATTCTTCCCTTATCAACTTCCGCCAAAAACAGCTCTATCTGCTTAAACGCAGCCTTGGCTTCATCGAGCTCAGGTTCGAAGAAGTGCCAGACATGCATCATCCCATGCCACAGCTGCAGTGTTACCGGAGACCCGGCTGCTCGAGCTTTGTTGGTGTAACGACGGGCATCGTCTTCCAGGCATTCCGAATCACTGGCCTGAATCAATAACGGCGGCAATCCCGCTAAATCACCGTGGATCGGAGAGATACGCGGGTCGCAGGGTTTGATTTTGGTATCGAGCCAGCTGCCCAAGAGCAGCAGGGTTTTTGGGATTTTGGCGATGGGTTGTAGTAATCCCTTTAGCATCGCGTCGGTATCCAAGTTATTACGGATACTAGGGCTGGACAGGGTGCTGTCGGTGACAGGAGAGAGAACGATGGCCGCAGTCGGGGTGGGGAGGCTGTTATCTCGAATCCAAGCAAGCATTACCAGACAGAGGTTAGCGCCCGCCGAGTCTCCGGCAATATAGAGCCGCTCGGCCTTTGTTGTTTCTTCTGGGCTATCCTCGGGACCATTTTCGGGACCATTGTCGATTAACCAACGGTACGCGTTCTGACAGTCTTCGAGGCTATCCAGACGTTTATGCTCAGGACGCAGCCGGTAATCCAGCGCAAACACAGCGGCACCGCTAATCTCGGACAGCTTGCTGGTCACTATGCGATGGCTTTGAGGGCTGCCCATGATAAATGCACCGCCATGGATATACAGCATCCGCTTGCTGGAATCAGCGCCGGGTGCGATGACCCATTCACCGGCTATCTTGTCCGACTTCACGGTTGTAATAGTGGCGTTGGTGGAGACCCTTATTCCACTGTCATCCATCTTCTTTCGCATCACCTCTAACTGCAGTTGTTTCGATAGTTTATTGAAGCCGGGCTCGGTTTTGGTGAGCGCACGCTCAATGATCGAGAGCGGGGGAGAGGCTGGCTGGTCAGCGAACAGAGGTTCGACCTGCCGGTCATAGATAGACAGATCCTGACCCGCAAGAACGAGCCTGGCGAACAGCCAGAGACTAACGATTGAAAAGAGTATAAATAGAAGCAACGCGGTCATACGGTTCCTTTATTGGCTGAATTAATTACGGGATTTTGTCTCTAGGGGAGAGTTAAAGCACGGCACTGGCCTGTGTCAAAGGGAGAGTGGATGGTGAATGCGGGAATACCCGACTGCAACTGTTGCGCCCATTGCTGCCATGCGTTAGATGATAGACCAGCCTGATGTCTCTAGACCTCTTCTCCAAAGCAGCTGTCAGCAACAGCATAGGCGATTGTTAATATTGCCGCTCAACAGTAACGACTGGACCTCAAAACATTTCCCGGAGCTCACCCGAGCAAGAATGGCTGCGGTATTATACTCGCTCTGATTAAATTGAGGCTGGGAAAATCATGGATCGTCTTAACCTTAACCTTCTCAGGGCCATGGCTGTGTTGCTCCAGGATCGGAATGTCACTCAGGCCGCGGAAAAGCTCCACCTGACCCAGTCGGCCATGAGTCGACAATTAAGCCAATTGCGGGATTATTTCTGCGATCCGCTGTTAATCCGCGAGGGCAATGATTATCTGTTAAGTGCCAGGGCTAAGCAGTTACTACCCAAGGTTCAGGCTATTCTATGCGACGTTGAAAGTTTGCGGGGAAAGGACGGCTTTGATCCTGCCTCCTGTCGCAGACGTTTTAGTTTTGCCTGTACCGATTACGTTGCCCAATTTATCTTTCCCGATGTGCTGGAACGGCTACAGCAGGAGGCACCGGGCATCGACATCGACTATCAGCTATGGCAACCGGAATCGCTTTCCCGTCTGGGTCAGCTGCCGTTGGATTTTGTAGCCACCATGGCGGAAACAGTTCCAGAGAACCTGTTCAGTATCCACTTAGGAGAGGATCAGCCTGTCTGCCTTATGGCGGCGGACCACCCGTTGGTTAGCAGCACTTCAATGTCGTTAATGGAGATGCTGGACTATTCCTTCGTACATTTGAGCAGTGGTGGTGATAAAGATTCTTTCTTTGACCGGTTACTGGCATCGCAAGGATTGAGCCGTCGCATCGTATTTGAGGTGCCTTTTTTCTCCGCCGCCTTTCAGGTAGTGGCGAGAGGCCGGGCGTTGATTGTGCTACCCGAGCATATCGCCCGTAATGCCGCAGGGCATTTTTCTTTGACTCATCGGCTGCTGCCAATGCCAACACCGGTCAATCAATATCACCTGTGCTGGCATGCCCTACACGATAAAGATCCAGCGCACAGCTGGGTTCGTAACTGTATTGCCGAACAGATCACGGCTTCAATCTATTCACCCAATATAGAGGGATGAATAATAATCATGCCCGGCATCTGTAATTTGCATTTCTCGCATACAGACGGTTAAGGCTAGACTAGTGCCTGTAACTTTTTAAGGTGAAGGTATGGGTCTGACCCTCTGGTTTTCCCTTGTCATTATCTGTTTGCTGGGGGCGATGTCGCCGGGGCCCAGTTTGATGGTGGTATTGCGGCACTCACTGAGCAATGGACGTCGTCATGGCATTCTCGCAGCCCTTGCTCATGGGGCGGGAGTCGCTGGATGGGCGATGTTAACGATCTCCGGACTGGCGTTGCTGGTGACTGAACAGCCTGCGCTATTTAGATTGTTCACCTATGCCAGTGCCGGCTATCTGGCCTGGATGGGAGTGAAGGCGTTGAGGTCGAAGGGTCAGACGCTGCTTGAGATCGACAAAGCTCAAGCCTCTCTGGCAGAAGCGGCTCGGGACGGGGCTGTAATAGCCCTGCTGAACCCCAAACTAGCCGTTTTCTTTTTCGCGCTTTTTTCCCAATTTGTATCTGCTGAGATGGCCTCAACCGATCAGTGGATTACCGTGTTAACCGTGGCAAGTATCGATAGCCTTTGGTATATCGCCGTAGCAGTCATCGTGTCCAACACCCGGTTTTTAGAGCGACTCCAAAAGCAGTCGGTGGTGATCGATAGAATCAGCGGCCTCGTTCTGGTTGGGCTGGCCTTAAGGGTGGTCTCTCTTTAGTTAAGTTTGTGGCTGAATTGAATGGCCTCGTCTAAATCGATTCTTCAACAAGAGTATGGTGATTATGGCTGCTCTCCGGCTTCCCTTCCATTACGGCTGGATCATGGTGATCGCGGGCATTCTCACTCTTTTTTCCTGTTTGGGGTTGGGTCGCTTTGCGCTGGGAATGTTACTCCCCGCAATGGGAGGGAACCTTGAACTGAGCTACGCCCAGATGGGCTATATCAGTACCGGAAACTTCATCGGTTATTTGTTGGCCGTACTGATCAGCGGCCGCCTCAGCCGCCTGCTGGGTGCCCGGCAGATGATTTTCTGGGGGCTGATGATGGTGGGGGGCTCAATGGTGTTAGTCAGTCAGAGTCACAATTTTTTACCACTGCTGTTCTTATACCTGATCACGGGTATAGGCACTGGCGCTGCCAATATTTCAGTGATGGGGCTGGTCGGCCACTGGTTCGCGCCTCAATATCGGGGACGAGCGGCCGGTAGCATGATTATCGGCAATGGTCTCGGTATCGTATGTAGTGGCTTACTGATCCCCTGGTTCAACGCCCAATGGGGGGATGCGGGGTGGCGCGTCAGCTGGTTCAGCTTTGGGGTGCTGGTGATCGTGATTGGCTTGCTTTGTAGCTTGCTGTTACGCAACGACCCTGCAGAGGTGGGCTTAAAACCCTTGGGATGCGACAAAAACAACGGCAACCCAAAACCCGTCTCCAAACCAGCCGAGATCCTTCAGCGGCCTCTAGTGCTTCATCTTGGCTGCATCTACTTTTTGTTCGGTTTTTCCTACGTTATCTATGTGACCTTTATCGTCACCACCTTGATACAGGAATATGGATTCTCCGAGTCAGTAGCGGGATGGTTTTGGATCGCCATTGGGCTGCTGAGCATGCTGTCCGGCCCTTTATTCGGCACTCTTTCGGATCGACTGGGGCGTAAGACCGGTATGATTTTGGTCTTTACACTGCATTCATTGGCCTATTTACTGGCTGCATCGGGGCTGAGTCAATCCACGCTATTTCTATCTATCGCGTTGTTTGGAATCGCGGCTTTTAGCATTCCTGCCATAATCGCGGCCACCATCAGCGATCTATTCGAGCCTTCGCGTGCGGCGTCTATATTCGGCTATGTCACTTTCTTTTTCGGCATTGGGCAAATCACCGGCCCCTCCCTCGCAGGCTTGCTGGCAGAGCAGAGCGGTAGCTTTTCAGGAAGTTACTTAATGGCAGCGACGATGAGTGCACTGGCCATCGTTTTAACCCTGTTTTTGGATAGGAGCACTCACACTCAGAGACCGGTTGGGAGCAATACCCTCCGTATGGCCAACCGCTGAGGAGCAAGGCCATGAATGATTCCATCAACAGCTGCGCCGGAGTCAGGGCTAATGTTAATGTTCGCTCCTGGTAATCAGGCCCGTAACTGGTCACTGACGCTGCTACACTGAAACCATGACCACCTTGGACAAGCGCGTGGCGGAGCAAACGAAAACCGAGTAGAGAATACTGCTCAATACCAACAGCTACGACAACCATATCGTCAAGTTCAAACCGGTACTTGTGATCGGCGAGAGGGATGTGGATCGATTGATCAACGCGCTGGATCAGGTGTTCGGCACGCACTAACTTATTCCCGGAGATAAACGACAATGACACTGCAACTGAACGATTCCAGCCTGCTCAAGACCCAGGCCTATATCGATGGAAACTGGATTGACGCTGCTGATAGCGCCACCCTAGCGGTCACTAATCCAGCCAATGGAGCCCTTGTAGCCCAGGTTGCCAAGGTCGGCGCTACTGAGACCGAACAAGCTATCGCCGCCGCCGAGCAGGCGATGAAAAGCTGGCGTCGGCAACCTGCCAAGACGCGCGCTAACCTGCTGCGCCGCTGGTTCGAGCTGATCATGGCCAATCAGGAAGATCTGGCTCGCATCCTTACCGCCGAGCAGGGCAAGGTATTAGCCGAGGCACGGGGCGAGATCGCCTACGGCGCCGCCTATATCGAGTGGTTCGCCGAAGAGGCCAAACGGGTCTACGGCGATACCATTCCAGCACCTTCCAACGACAAGCGGCTGGTCTGCATCAAGCAGCCGGTGGGTGTGGTCGCCGCCATCACTCCCTGGAACTTTCCCAACGCGATGCTGACCCGCAAGATCGCCCCGGCGTTGGCTGCCGGTTGCACCGTGGTGTGCAAACCTGCCTCCGAAACGCCACTGTCTGCACTAGCACTGGCGGAGCTGGCAGCGCGTGCCGGGATTCCCGCCGGGGTGATCAACGTGGTGGTGGGTTCGTCGCGCGATATCGGCGCCGTCCTGACCCAAAGCCCGGTGGTACGCAAACTGACGTTTACCGGCTCCACTCCGGTGGGCAAGGTGTTGGTAGAGCAGTGTGCCGCGACCCTGAAAAAGACCTCGATGGAACTGGGAGGCAACGCACCTTTTATCGTTTTCGACGATGCCGATCTGGACGCTGCAATTGAGGGTCTGATGGCCTCCAAATACCGCAACAGCGGCCAGACCTGCGTCTGTACTAACCGGGTGT
Organism: uncultured Neptunomonas sp.; assembly: GCA_963974645.1. Classification (GTDB taxonomy): domain Bacteria; phylum Pseudomonadota; class Gammaproteobacteria; order Pseudomonadales; family Balneatricaceae; genus Motiliproteus. The sequence continues at coordinate 16,584 of CAXBEA010000079.1, forward strand.
TTATCCAGGATGGAATCTACGATGCCTTCGTCACCAAGTTGGTCGACCGAGTCGGCAAACTAACGCTCGGAGAGGGTACTGCCGACAGGGTGACCAACGGCCCCCTGATCAACGAGAAAGCGGCTGAGGATGTGGATCGACTGGTACAGGCCTCCGTTGCAGCCGGGGCAAAAGTGCTGCTGGGTGGTCAGCGCAGCGAACTGGGCCAGTGCTTTTATCCGCCCACCATCCTGACCGGTGTCAGCAACGACATGCCGGTAGCCCGCGATGAGATCTTCGGCCCGGTGGCGCCGCTGATCCGCTTCGACACCGAAGAGGCGGTGATCGCCATGGCCAACGATACCAACGTGGGCCTGGCCGCTTATTTTTACTCACGCGATATCGGCCGCGTCTGGCGACTGTCCGAAGAACTGGAGTACGGCATCGTCGGTATCAACGAGGGGATTATCTCCAACGAGATGGCGCCCTTTGGTGGGGTCAAGGAATCGGGATCGGGCCGCGAAGGCTCCAAGTACGGCCTCGACGATTACCTGGAGATCAAATACCTGTGCATGGGCGGTCTAGATCGTTGAGTAGATTTGGGGGTTTGAGCGCCTTTATTCAACACCCTAGTGTGCGACTATCTGGGTAAAGCGCCTCGAATCCGGGCATTTACGTATACCCTCGCTCTGTTCTGGTTGAATACTGTTCTGGTTGAAAACACCGGACACATTAATGAGAGACAATAACCGTCAATCATTGGAGTGTCGTCATGGGACAGAAACGCAACTACAAGGGGTCGTGTGAGACACTCGGAGGCACTGCAAATTTCTATACTCTGGTAGCGAAGGCTATCAGAGATAATTAAGAGGCTTGTATGAAACTAAGCAAGTTAAGTAGCAACGATGTGAATGGTTCGTTGGCTGATCTTAATCTAACCAATACTGTCAAATGGTATTTGGAAGATGGCAAGTTAACTAAAATATTTAAATTCAATGATTTTAACTTAGCATTTGGATTTATGACCCTGTGTGCTCTATATGCCGAAAAAGCCAACCATCACCCTGAGTGGTTTAATCTATATAACAGAGTTAAAGTGCAACTAACAACACATGATGTTTTAGGTATCTCTTACAAGGATTTTGAATTGGCAAATAAAATGGATTATTTTGAGCGCATAATCCAATAAATTAATGCGGTAGTTGCGTTGTCACGGGTGGGAGAGTCACTCATGCCGATGTGTTAAAAGAGTTATATTTACAAGGGTTCTTCGAATTTTTAAATTTAACATCGTTTTACAAAGCTAACAGCAGAGCTGATTTGAATAATAAGTCTGACATATTTTGCTGAAATGATCCGCACTGTTTTGTAAGTCAATCGGGGATGTCACTGGCGGACCTGTTTTTGCGGATCTGCTTGTCCAGATACATCCGTTTATCGGCGTCATTTATTAGTGACGCCACTGTATCTTCGCCTGACATCCGCTCGGTTGGGTAGGTCACCGCTCCGAAACTGAAGCCTAACGGAACGTGCCGCTCCTCAATGTGTTGTATCTTTTCCAGTCGAGACCTGACTTCGGCCATTTTATCCATGGCTTGTTTCTCATTGCAGTCAGGGAAGACAATAACCTGAATCAGTGACTCCGTCGGCGCGACAGCGCCAGATCTGTTAATTCCGG
>CAXBEA010000080.1:0-18046 GCA_963974645.1 uncultured Neptunomonas sp.
CTGCCAGCTGCTTTATAGCGGTGCACAGATCGATAAACCCCTGGCCGAAGTTTTCCCGTCGGTGGCCTGTGATCAACACCAGCTTGCGGTTTGGATCGGTGATCCTGGCGTAAAGGTCAGTCCCAAATCGCTGGGTCCAGTTTGATTCGGGTAGTGCGGCAACCTTCTCGCGAGCCATCAGTAACGCGTCTATGACGGTGTTTCCGGTCACTATGATCTGATCGGCGGGGATGTTTTCTTGTAGCAGGTTGTTCTTCGCAATCTCGGTGGGGGCAAACCAGCGAGCGGTTTGCTTCTTCCGGAAAGGGTGCCAGCATGTTGCCGGTTCTTAGCCCCGCCTCAACATGACCGACAGGAATACCTTCATAAAATGCCGCCAGTGCCGCTGCAAAACAGCTGGTGGTGTCGCCGTGAACCAGCACCAGATCGGGTTTGGCAGCACGCAGCGCTTCACCAACACCCTCAAGAACCCCTGAAGTAATGCCATAGAGTGTCTGCCCAGGCTTCATCAAATCGAGGTCATAGTCTGGGCTGATGCCGAATATGTCCAGGACCTGATCGAGCATCTCGCGGTGCTGGGCGGTGACGCAAACCAGCGATTCAAAGCCGGGGTCGGTTTGCAACGCTAACACAACCGGCGCCATCTTGATCGCCTCCGGACGGGTGCCGAACACACTCAGGATCCGCAGCGGTTTTTTGTCCGGGGCTGGCGGGTTTATGGTTGATGGGTTCAAGAGACGATCCCTCGAGTATCGATCAGGATCTTGTCTTTGAGGCCTTTGGCGGTCAGTTTCTTGAAAGGTTTGTGATCAACAAGCAGTAACAGGATATCAGCGCGCTTGATCAGCTCATCCAGAGTTAGCAGCGAAAACTCCGGATGCTGCTTCAGGTTGGGTTCGCACACCAGCACTTGGCCGATATCATCTTTGACCAGAGTACGGACAATATCCAGCGCGGGGGACTCGCGCAGGTCATCGACATCGGCCTTGAACGCCAGCCCCAGGCAACCGATCACCGGGTTCTTGAAACGGTCGGCCTGCTTACGCACTTGCTCAAGCACCCATTGGGGCTTGCTGTCGTTGACCTCTCGAGCCGTGCGGATCAAACGTGATAGTTCAGGCGCGCGGCTGACGATAAACCAGGGATCGACCGCGATGCAGTGTCCACCGACGCCGGGCCCGGGCTGGAGAATATTAACCCGGGGATGGCGGTTGGCCAGCTGAATCACCTCCCAGGTGTTGATGCTCTCCTGGTCGCAGATCATCGAGAGCTCATTAGCGAAAGCGATGTTAACGTCGCGATAGGCGTTTTCGGTCAGTTTGACCATCTCGGCGGTCTTGGCCGAGGTGGCCAGCACCTCGCCACTGACAAAGGTCTCGTAAAAGTCGACTGCGACCTGTGTTGATTCCTCGTTGATACCGCCGACCACACGGTCATTTTGCACCAATTCGATCAGGATACGTCCGGGCAAGACTCTCTCGGGGCAGTGGGCGATATAGATGTCGTTGCCGTGGCCGTCTTCGGCCAAAATCTTCGCCACCACCTCATCGGTGGTACCTATCGGGCTGGTTGACTCTAGAATGACTAGGTTACCGGGCTTGAGATACGGCGAGATCGTCCGGGTAGCCTGCTCGACGTAACTCAGGTCTGGCTGGTGGTCGTTCTTAAAAGGGGTCGGTACGGCGATGATGAAAATATCGGATTCGACCGGTTCCAATCCGGCCTTGAGGTTACCCGCACCGACGGCAGATTTCACCAGGATATCCAGATCTGGTTCGACGATGTGGATACCGCCGCTATTGATGGTATCCACGACCTTTTGAGAGACATCGACACCATGCACCTGGTAGCCCTTGGTACCCAACAGGGAGGCCGTCGGCAGGCCAATGTATCCAAGGCCGATCACGCAAACTGATTTGTAGCTTGATCTCATGTTGTTAAAGCCCCTTCCGTGTTTAAGTTGTTATGTTGCCGTTGTCTGCTATTAAATGTGAATCACATATAATTATGCACCTGATGAAGTATCCACACTCTCCAGATAGTTTGTTTCTAGCCTGCGTCGGGCTAAAGCCCGACCTACAGGTGATCCCTGTAGGTCGGAATTTATTCCGACAGGGTTTGTTTCCCCGGGTCGGGCTAAAGCCCAACCTACAGTTCAAAGCAGTAGCTCCACCACCTGCGGGTGACTCAAAAATCCCTGAGGACTGGCGCTGCGGCCGTAAGCACCCGATTGGCGGACGACGATCAGATCGCCGAGCTCACAGCGAGGCAGCTCCAGCTTATCGGCAACGATATCCAGCGGCGTGCAGAGCGGTCCTACTACCGTGACCAGCTCTTTTTCCTCGGTTAAGGACGCGGGGCAGGCATCGATCGGATAGTTTTTGCGGATCACCTGACCAAAATTTCCTGAGTTGGAGAGGTGGTGATGCAGGCCGCCGTCGGTGACCAGGTAGGTGGTGCCACGTGATTCTTTCTTGTCGATCACCTTGCATACATAGAGCCCCGCCTCTCCAACCAGATAGCGGCCCAGCTCTAAGACGATGTCTGTTGAAGTGATCAACGACGCTATCTGCGTTAGCTCCTGCTGGAGGTTGGCGGCGATAGCTGCAAGCTCCAGAGGTTTCTCGCCAGGGAAGTAGGGGATCCCCAAACCACCGCCGATGTTGATGAAACGTAGCTGGAGCTGGTTTTCGTGAATCAACTCAGCTGCCAGGTGCAGTACGCTGCTATGGGCTTCGCAGATCGCCTCGGGTTTGAGGTTTTGTGAGCCTGTGAACAGGTGTAGTCCTTCGGGCTCGATTCCTTGTTTACGGCAGAGTGCCACAGCTGCCGGGATCTGTTCGCTGTCGATCCCGAAGGGCTTGGCACCGCCGGTCATCTTCATTCCTGAGGCTTTGAGCTCGAACGCAGGGTTGACCCGCAGTGCCACTCTGGCGGGCAAGTTCAGTTGCTTGGCAGATTCACCGACCTGAATGATCTGCAGCATCGATTCAACGTTAATTACAATCCCTGCCGCCACCGCAGCCAGGATCTCGTGTTTGCCTTTGCCGGGTCCGGCAAAGCTGATCTCATCGGCAGGGGTCGTGGTCGCCAGAGCAATTTTGAGTTCTTCCTGAGAGGCCACGTCGAGGCCATCGACCAGTCCCGACAACAGGTGCACCACCGCCGGCATCGGGTTGGCTTTGATCGCGTAGTGCAGCTTGATCCGAGTGGGCAGTGCCTGGCGCAGCTGCGACACCCGCTCGATAATCCGGGTCCGATCGTAAACGTAAAAAGGGGTCTGACCCGCGATGGCAGCAATCTGATCAAGGGTCCGGTTGTTGACCAGCGGTTGGCCTTGGTGCCAGTGGGGCCAGTGGCTGTGATGGGCGGGTTTGTTAGCGGTCATGTCGAATCACCGAGCCTTTAGGTTGTTAAAAACGGCTGCTCACAAATAGGAGGTCAAAATGAGTGTTCCGCGTCAAGGGGCTGGCGTGAAGTGGTCGCGGTAGCGCTCGGCCAGCTGCTTACGGTCAAATTTTCCATTGGGATTTCGTGGCAGCGGCTGGTTACTGGTGATGATCGTCTGCGGCACCATAAAGCCAGGCAGCTCGGAGCGGCAGCGTTGCAGCAGGCTGGCGGCCAGTTCGGTCTGATCCAGGTTCTGATTTGTCGCCAGCAGCATGATTGCCTGCCCCAGAGTGGGATGAGCAATGCCGAGAGCTACCGCATCTTCGACTAGCCCCGAGCTATAGGCGATCTCTTCGATTTCTGTCGGGCTGACCCGGTAGCCAGATGTCTTGATCATCTCATCCTGGCGGCCGATGAAGTAGAGGTAGCCCTCTTCATCACGTTTGGCGCTGTCACCTGACCAAACAGCCAACTCCTCAAACACCAGACCAGCTGCGCGTGGAGGAACTGGTTTAAAGCGCTCGGCGGTTCTCGCTCGATCGTTCCAGTAACCCTGACTCACCAGTGGGCCGCGGTGTACCAGCTCACCGATCTCGTTGGGCAGGCATTCGCTGCCATCTTCACGCAGAATTAGTACCTCGGCGTTGGGTATCGCCTTGCCGATCGAGCCAGGTTTACGGTCTATATCTGCCGGCGGCAGGTAGGTCGAGCGAAACGCCTCGGTCAGGCCGTACATTAAAAAGGGCTGCGCTTGGGTAAAAGTACTACGCAGCTTGTTGAGCAGACTTTGAGGCATGTGGCCGCCGGTGTTGGCAAAATAGCGGATCGATTGTGCTGCCTCGGCGGTCCACTTGAGATTGGCGATCTGGTACCACAGTGGCGGTACTGCAGTGATCCCGGTGATTTGATACTTCACTACCTGTTTCATGACATCGTTGGGCAGCAGGTAGTCGAGCAGTATTGCGCAAGCGCCGCTAGCAAACGCAGTGGTGATCTGACTCAGGCCCGCATCAAAACTCAGTGGTAATACTGCGAGAATACGGTCCTGCTCATTATTGCCGATATAACTCGAGACACTCTGGGCACCCACCAGCAGGTTACGGTGCGACAGTACAACCCCCTTGGGTTTGCCGGTGCTCCCCGAGGTGTAGAGAATCGCCGCCATGTCGCTGTCGGTGCTAGCTGGGCAGGGAATAACGCAGGAGTCGGTGCTCAGCGCCTCCCAACTGATGACCTGGCAGGGGAGGGGATTAGGATGATCTAGCTCGCCGCCATCGACCAGAACCAGCCAGCGTAGATCGTGACAATGTTCAAGCTCGGATAGTAATAACTGAGCGCGAGCACGGTTGGTGATCAGTACTCGGGCGTTACAGTCAGTCAGTATATGGCGTACCTGGGGGGCTTTTAGGACCGGATTGATGGGTACGAAGCAGCCGCCGGCCAGCGTAGTTGCGAAGAGGCTGGTAACCTGCTCGGTTTGTTTGGGCAGATATAGGGCAACCCGTTCCTGGCGCGCTAAGTCAAGAGCGGTTAACCCCGCGGCAGTCTGCTGTACCTTAAACCAAAGGTCTTTGTAAGTGAGGGTGTCACGTTTATCAATTAGCGCCTTATGTTCGGGGCGTCGTTGGGCTTGGGTGGATATCAGGTGGTGGAAAAGAAAATTCATCTTGATGACTCGGTATAAATGGCCGCCGGAATGGATTGTTGATGTTGCTCTTGTATGGTTAACCAGTGAGCCTGTAAGAAGCTTTGGAATAATTGCGTGGATTGGGCGTCATCTACATAATCGATCGAAAATGCAAAAACTGAACTGAGAGGGCTGTCGCTACCGAATCGACCCCATAGCTGGAACGCTTTAACTTCTAACGGTGAATTAGACAGAACCCCATCGGTTTTGAAAACATGCCATGTACGGCGTTGAGCACCATTAGCGTGTCTCCATTCGGTGATCAGGAATGGTAGACTTCTATTCGCCACCCTTAGTGTCTGTTTTTGTTCACTCTTAGAAGTCCAGTTTTCATAGGGATTAACTCTGTTTGATTGGTTGATCAGTTCTTTACCTTGAGATTCAACTTGATAGTCGGCTATAAAGACACCGATTGCTGGTGCGTTAGTGGTCTTGTCCTGTTTGAAATACTGTAAAAGCTGGCGATCTGCACCGATAAAAACAGGAACCCAATCGGTGTTTGCTGGGCTGTCTTCGAGTTGCTCTAGTTTAATTTTATAAGCGCCCAAGGGGACAGACAAGTTGTTCTTGATAACCTGTGAATGGACGTAGTTTATCCCAGCAAATAAACAGAGTGTTATCAGTATGAGTGCTGCACGAGGGGGGGGGGATTTTACCCTGCAAGTGTTTTTTATGGATGGATGGGGTGTGCCGACGGGAAGCGGATCTGTCCAAAAACTGCCTATCCAGAACATCAAAAACATAACCATTCCGAAGAAAACCCACCCGTAGAGAAGGTGGTCGGCTCCCGTTGCATATTTCATGTCACTTAGATGGGCGATAAGCACGATTAAATAGGCTCTAATGCCATTTGCAATAATGGGAACAAGTATGGCGACGAGCATAAATAGCAACTGAGTTCTGAGCCGCTGGTAGTTGAGGTAGGCGTAAAGAGAGCCGACCGCCATGCTGGCTATGAGATAACGAACACCGGAGCAGGCTTTGGCGACCTCAAACAGGCCGCTGGGTATCTCTATATAGAGACCATTGATATAAACGGGAATGCCACTGGCTTGGAGTGCAAATACGGTGAAATCGGCGGTTATTTTCTGCAGTGCGGGCACTAGTTCCTCACCTATAGGCACCATAAACAGCAGGTAGGCCAAGGGGAACGCCAGCAAAAGTGTGACTCTATGACCAAGAGCAAGCGGAACTATCAATAACAGAATACCGACAGCGGCGAGCTGGTGGAGCACTGCAATGTCGCTGCTGATACCAACCAGCCACACCGCACTGGCAAGAACAATAGCGATCAAGCTAAGCGTGGAGCTTGCTACAGGCGTTTTGAAAAGCGCTAATCGTTTACGCCAAATCAGCCAGGCAGAAATAAAGGGAATGAGCGGTGCGTGCGCGAAGGTGTCCCTGTTCCAGCCATTAGTCGCCATGCTGTGTAAACTAGGCCAAAAAACCCATAGGTAAGCTACAATCAGGGTTGCCAACAGTGCTTTTTCAAACGTTGAAAAAGCTGCGCTTGCAGCGGCTGAAGGGGTGCTGTTAATCACTTCGTCGCTCATCCCAGATGCTTCGATAGAAAGGGGCCGATAAACTGCGAAACTTGCAACGGCAGCTTCTGCCAGGCCGCAATAAAGTATCGATACTTGGGGTTGTTAGGGCTGATGTCGGGTACCGAGCTGGCATTAACCAGATGGTATTCATAACACAGGGGTTCAGGCTCAAACCCCCAGTGGCGCTTGTAGTTATAGGGGCCGCTGTCATTCTTGCTGCGGCCGAAATCATAGGTCTTGAGCCCTTTTTCGATCGCTCGGCAGATCTGATTCCAATACATGAAATCCATCGACTTGAGGTTCCTCGATTCAGGCAGCCCGCCGCCATAGTAGGGTAATACCTCGTCGCGAAAATAGAAGCTCATCAGACTGCTGCGCGGTTCACCGTCCTGATAGATCGAGACGATCTCGCAATCAGCGCCAAACTCTCTCTCCAGTGCCTTGAGAAAACCCTTGGCAAAGGCAGGTGTGCCAAGGTTTCTGAGGCTGGTGGAGTAGATGCGGTAAAAATTATCGAACTGCGGGTTGTTGCAAGAGCCCAGTTCAACGCTGTGCTGGTTTTTTATCCCCTGGCGGATAACCGCCCGCTGCTTGCGTTTCATCGCCAGCATATTCTGTTCAGGATCGGGATCTAGTTGGCGACGGAAGGCTGCATGTTTGCTTTTGCTAGGCCAGCCATCGGTTTGCGGTGAGCGGTGGCGTAGCTCCAGATAATCCACCTGCAGCTGCTCAGCTAGCGTCTTGGCATGTTCAAGCAGCGCCTTGCGGGCATCATTGCTGACTGCCGCAACCCCGCCGTAGACACAGAAGGGGGTCGATACCAGCGCGTGGCCAAAGATGCGACTTTTAACTTCAAATAACGGCAGAATAGCAACGATCTCTTCCCCCTGTTCGGCATACAGATAGAAGGATTTATGACCAATGCTCTGCGATATTACCCGCTGCCAGCCGGCGCGATGAAAAAAGGTGGCTTCTGGACAGCGGTCGACGAACTGATCCCAGCGTGCGTGTGCGCTATTGCTGCTGGTGTTCGTGTTGGCGTCGAGAGTATGGATAACAACCAAGTCAAAATCCTTTTAGAGTAAGACAAACAGTCACAAAGCTAGCAGATGAGTGCTAGATCTCAAACCGTTGCCGGATAAATAGAACCAAATCGATTGGAGTCGCTGCTGTTGAACGCTTATATTACGCTATCTCAGGATCACGAGACAGGCAGTAATGACGCCCACTTCCAAGATGTTGCAGTCGAGCTCTCAGTGTTATCTGCTCATTATAAAGCCATATACTCCAAGGTAGGAAAGGATCTAGATGCCCCAGAATCAATCGAATACGCCAGCACAGGGCGCTGTTAATGTTTGCACGCTGCCGCTGCCGGCGGATCAGGTATGGCGCCAAGCGGATATTGAGGTGTATTGCTTTGGTCAGCCCCGTCGTGCGGGTGACCGATCTCCTGTAACCGCCCGCCAGATCGCCCGCCTCTTTGTCGATGCGGGTGGTCAGTTGCTACTGGAGGGGCACTTTGCGGCGGTTATCTACCAACCTCAACAGCGCAGTTGCTGGATCTACGCGGACCGTTTCGGCAGTCATCGACTCTATTTTTGCCAGATCCAAGGGTCTCAGGGCAACCAGTTGTGGATTTCGGATAATCTGCAGCAGCTGAAACAGCAACGGGCTGAGCAGGCAACGGTCGAACTCTCACAGCAAGCGCTGGTGAACTACCTATTCTTCCATATGATCCCCAGCCCAGAAACGATTTATAAAGAGATTTTTTGCCTGCAACCGGCCGAGCAGATCTATTGGGACGGAGTCGAGATCAGGCGCCAACCCGGCTGGACGGCCCGTTTTGATCAGACCTCCGAGCAGAGCGCACCGGAGCTGGCAGATGAGTTACTTGCACTGATGCGTGAGGTGGTGCCAGATTACTGCCAGCAGGAGCGTACGGGCTGTTTTCTCAGTGGCGGATTAGACAGCTCCAGCATCGCAGGATTGGTCTCTGAAACCCTGCCAAAGACCGATGTGTTTTCGATCGGTTTTCCGATTGAACAATATAATGAACTCGATTATGCGCGCACCGCCGTTAACCATTTCGGTCTGACGGGGCACGAGTACATCATGTCGCCGGAGGATGTGGTCGATGCGCTGCCGCAGATAATCGCCAGTATGGATCAGCCGTTTGGCAACAGTTCGGTGATGCCCGCCTACTTCTGCGCCAAACTGGCCAAGTCACAGGGGATCGACCGGCTGATTGCCGGAGATGGCGGGGATGAACTCTTTGCTGGCAATGAACGTTATGCTCAGCAGTTGAGGTTGGATCGGCTACGCCAGCGGCTCCGTCCGTTGATCGGCATCCTGGATCTGTCGTTGCTGCAGCTCCCCTGGCCGGATAAGCCAGCGCTACTGGGTAAAGCCAAGAGTTTGACCCGGCAGCTAAAGATGAGCGTGCCGCAGAATCTGGAATATTTTAATTTTCTCAATCTGCTCGATCGTGATGCGATCTTCTCCCCTGCTTTGCTCGCGGCAACCGATCAGAATGAACCAGACCGGCGCTGCCAAACGCTGTTCGATCAACCGCAAAACGCCAATGTGCTCGACCGGATGCTCTATATGGATTGGAAGCATACCCTGGCCGATAACGACCTGACCAAGGTGAACAATATGTGTCGGTTGGCGGGTGTTGAGGTGGTGTATCCGCTGCTTGATGATCGTCTGGTCGATTTGGCACTCAAAATTCCAGCGGAGATTAAGCTGGTGCCTGGCGATTTACGTCATCTGTACAAAAAAGCGATGACCGGTTTTCTACCCGAGAAAATCATCCATAAAACCAAACATGGTTTTGGGCTTCCCTTCGGGCTCTGGACTACCGAGCATAAAGCCCTCAGAGATCTGGCCTACGATGCCATCGCCTCCCTAGATCAGTACGACCTGTTTCGGAGCGGTTTTGTCGATGATGTCAAACGCCGCCATCAGCAGGAGCATGCCAAGCATTACGGCGAACTGGTATGGATTTTGATGGTATTGGCGATGTGGCTTGATCGGCATCGATAGCACTATTTTCAGGGGGTTGGTGAGGATTCAACTATTCTGTATCCACCCCGCAAAGCTAATTATATGACCATTCAGCAGAGAGTACAGGAAAAAAGGTTGCATTTGCTGAGCAAACGGGGGGTTAGAGTCACTTGATATGAAGTTGTGGTAATCGAGGTCAGATAATGGGATTTAACACACAATGACAAGAGAAATGTCTTTGTATCTGGATTTGATTAGGTTTCTTGCCGCTTTAGTTGTAGTAGTCGTGCATAGCTATGGTATGGGCATGACGGGCGGTTTCTTGTGGCAGCTAGCAGAGCATGGTCAAACAGCAGTGATGGTTTTTTTTTGTTTTATCGGGCTATGTTATTTCTTTTGTATCTAGCACAAAAGAAAAAAATATTGTTGACTATTCTTATGCTCGTTTGTCCCGGTTGTATTCAGTTGTTGTTCCAGCGTTAATAATCACTATTTTGTGTAATGAGATTGGAAGCTTTTATATTAAAGAGGAATACACTGGTCCATGGGATAATGGCCAAAACTATGAGTATTTGAGATATGTATTAACCTTCTTTATGCTTCAAGATCTTTGGGGGCTGGGCTTGAGCCCAGCTAATAATTTGCCGTTTTGGTCAATATCCTTCGAAGTCGTTTATTACGTAATGTTTGCATTATTGTTTTATGTAAGGGCGCTCATAACGAAGATTTTTTTTATAGTGATGATTGCTATCCTCTCTGGGCCCACAGTGGTGGCTTTGTTTCCAATCTGGCTTCTAGGCTGGTGTGCATACAAGGCCCATTCACGGTCTGGTTTTTTAATTAAAGGAGGGGTTTGCTATATTCTTTTTTTTGGAGGGATGATTTTATTAATTTTTAGTCCGATGGTTAGGGGATTCTTGAGTTTTGATATCGAATATATAGATAGAAAATCTCTTGGGGGTGATTATGTTGATGCGCTAGCTTTTTTTGTTCACCTGTTGTCCGCACCTTTTGTTATCGTAAAAGTCAAAAATTTCCTTTTTAAATTCAAAAAGGAAATAATTTTTCTTGGAGGGTTAACCTTTCCGCTATATTTGTTTCATCTTCCCTTGGTTAGGTTCTTTGCAGGCGTTTCGCCGTTTATTAGTGAGCCTTCTTCTGTGCTTAATAGACTGTTTGTTTTTATTGGCTTGTTTTCTATAGTGTGTTTGTTTGGGTTGCCTTGTGATAAATTTAAGAGATACCTTAATAAACTGTTGAGGGCTTGTGTCTGTAGGTTTAGCTTATTGGCCAGAGCGTAAAGAGGAGTGTTATTGGTTTACTTGTGTAGGATCCTGGAAAAGGTAGTATTTTATTAGTGAATAATAATACCTCATTCGATGCATGGCGTATCGTTAAGCTGGTTTCTAACCATCTGCAATAAAAAACCAATACGGTTTTTCTGCCATGGAGTGAAACGTCTCATTTGGAAGAAATTATCGCTAGATCTGTTTATCCCCCAGGCTGTTGTCACTGCTTGTTCATAACCTGCTCGCTTGATGGTATCGATGCAGCGCCTGTCGTAGTCTTTTTCGGGCACTCCGTTGGGATAAGCAAAAGAGCGAACGGGATGGCCAAGCAGGTTTTCTAAGAAACTCTTGTTATCACAAACTTCGCGCATAAGTGCGGCTGTCTCAAGGTTTTTAAGAATAGGGTGGCTGCAACTATGGCCGCCGATTTCCATTCCAGCCCGGTCCATTTTTTGGATTTGAAGGCTGCTTAGCATCAGAGTGACGGGGAGGGCTATTCCCTCGCAGATGCGATCTACTGCTTGCTGTCTTGTTGCTGGGGGCAAGTGTTTTATTTTGTATAGTAAGTCATAGGCGAGGTGCTGGCGCTCTGACTCAGTGTGTATCGTCCTAACACCCATTGTTAGCCAGTTGAGGTCAATCTCTGCGCTAGGGTGGATTCTCAATGTTTCAATAATGCGATCGTTCCACATCAGTCCTCCATCGACAAAATCTGTTGCGATGAAAAAAGTTGCTACCAAGCCATACTTTTCAAGCAATGGCAGGGCGACCGAGCAGTTATTTTCATAACCATCGTCGAAGGTGATAACCAAAGACCGAGGAGGGAGTCGTCGGAGTTTCAGGGCGCTTGTGGCTTCATCAAGGGTTAGGACGTTGAATGAAGACTTAATCCACCGAAGATGCTGTTCAAATTGTTCTGCAGTTATCTCATCGGGCCTCATTGGATCATAATGAGGAAGCGTTTGATGATAGATTAAAACCGATAGTTTGTTGGCTCCCAGCAGAAATCGGGCGCCGGTTCTAAACAGGTCGAACATACGTTTACCCATATGTAGGGAGCCACCTATTGGCCAAAAGAGCTTGGCAATAGTTTTTAATATACGTTTAAAAATAAGATCTGAGCTTAAACCCCTTCGGGGGAGCGAAACAAGTTCTTTGTGTTCTCGAAAACATCGAAGCCAGGCCTAGACTTGTATCAAGACACCTTATAGTCTCTACCCTCTTTTTGCATAGAATTCATGAGTTGGCAGGATTTTACTCAGATCGCTTCATAGGGCTGCTTGGGCTCCTATAGCTAGCTATCAAGCAGCAAGAAACGCATCATTATTTTCTTATAGATAAGGTACTAGTTTGCATATGAGGCAGGGCATCCAAGGAACGGTTTTAGTGCTAGATGGACAGTTTATGTCTGCACTAGCTATCGCTCGCTCGTTAGGACAGCGCGGCATCCGCGTTATCTTGGCAAGTACGGATTCTAGCCCTTTGGCTGGTCGCTCTCGTTATGTGAGTGCTCATCACCGCTATGCTGACCCGGCAGAAGCCACAGACATCTTTCTTGATGATATTGCTGCGATAATAGAGCGCTACAGGCCTGATCTTTTAATTCCTGTTACCGAGAAAACATTAATTCCTATCTCTGAGCAGCGTGATCGTTTTCAAGCTCTGACTTCAGTTGCGCTGCCTCCTGTCGATGCGTTGATCACGGTGTTAGATAAACAGGCTACGGCTGACCTCGCCGCTTCATTAAGTATACCAACCCCGCTTAGCTTTCTGACCAGTGATGAGTTCAGTCTCCAACAGGCCTCTGACCAAACGGGTTTTCCGGTTGTGCTCAAACCGATTCGTTCTGTTTCGCGCCAAGAGGGGGGGATTGGGCCTCAATTAGCCGTTACTTACGCGTTTAATGCTGAAGAGTTGCCGCGTATAGCTCAGCCATTGTTAGAGCATGGTGAAGTGGTTTTGCAAGAGTATTTTCAGGGTGAGGGGATAGGCATTGAGTTGATTGCAGAGCAGGGGGTAGTTCGCTATGCGTTTCAGCATAGGCGGCTGCACGAAATGCCCTTGAGCGGTGGTGGTAGTAGCCTGCGCGAATCTGTACCTATCTCCCCGCGACTTCTAGATGCCGCTAAACGTTTGATGTCGGCCCTGAATTGGCACGGCGTGGCGATGGTTGAATTCAAAGTTGAACCTGTTTCGGGTGATTTTCGACTGATTGAAATCAATGGCCGTTTTTGGGGATCGTTGCCTCTCTCTATTGCCGCTGGTGCGGACTTCCCTTTGCTAGCCTGGGAGCTGTACACACAGGATGAACTAACGCTTATTGGTCCCGCACGCGTAGGGGTTCGTTGTCGTGATCTGGCGAAAGATATCTACTGGCACGAGCATGTTATCCGCCGGCTCACCGATTCGAGATTGTTCCAATACCCCACTAAGACCTCGGTACTGTTAGGTTTATTGGGTGTGTTTTCTCCTCGCCATCACTTTGATAGTTGGTCTCTGCGAGACCCTATGCCTGGGCTGGTGGAGCTGGGCCGTCTATGGGTTCACTATTACGACAGAATTGCTAATATCTGCTCTGATAAAATCGCCTTGAAGCAGCAGCAGCGAGCCTGGAAAAGCGGGCGTCTTCAAAAGACGCTGGCAGGTTCTCAAAATATTTTGATTCTCTGTTACGGAAATATTAACCGTAGTGCTGCCGCGCATGCCTACCTCCAGCAACGGTTCAAAAATAAGTTGGAGATAAAGTTTTACTCTGCCGGGTTTCATCTCCATGAAGGGCGACCTGCCGATCCTAACATGGTAGAGACGGGCGCTCAGAATGGAATTGATATGAGCCAGTGGCGCTCTACAGCGCTAACAAAGGAGTTATTGGATCAAGCAGATATCATCTTTGCTATGGAGGTGAGTCAGCTTGCACGGATCGCGACGCTTTCTCCTGATGCTTCAAATCGCAGTTATCTTTGGGGTGCATCGCTAGGTACGATGGGGGAACCGATGGAAATCGCAGATCCTTATGGGAAACCAATAGAGGAATATAAAAATTGTTTTGGCCAATTAACACGTGCGGCTGATCGAATGTTCGAAACCGGTTGAATGTTCAATTATGGGCGAATTCCTTTTTAGCCTACTAATGCCGCCCAAGTGTGTGGTTAATAAACGCCATTCAATGGCTCCGCGCTAGAACGTTTGATTCAGAGGTGAAGATGCTCGTGGCAATGGAATTTGTAAAAAAGCTGTTCAGAGAGCAGCTGCAAATGGGTTCACAGGCGGACTTATTGACCGAAGACAGTGTTATTGTTGGTGTCATACCAGAATTTGATTCGATGGCGGTTGTCAGCATGATTACTGCCATTGAAGAGCAACTGGGCATCGAGATAGCTGATGAAGAGATCACCGCAGAAATTTTTGGAACAGTTGGGACCCTGGCCGCATTTGTCACTGAAAAGATGAATGATAAATAACCGCTCTTTGATCGAAAGAGTTAGCCGTTTAGCGGGTAGGCCGTTGTTTAAAAGTAAATGTTATCTTAGGAGAGAGTAGATGGACGAAGCCCTTGAGTTTGTCAAAGAGCTGTTTAAACACCAACTACAAATGGGGCAAGCCGCTTTAGAGATGACCGCGGATACGGTGATAGTCGAGGTGATGCCACAGTTTGATTCTATGGTGGCAGTCAATATCATTACGGCCATTGAAGAACAGCTAGGCGTAGAAGTGGATGATGTCGAAATATCGGGTGAGCTGTTTGAAACAGTGGGCTCATTGGCTGAATTTATTTATGCCAAAATGACCACATGAACGCGTTAGAAAACACCCCCTTTGAGGCACATTTTTTAGAAGGCACTAGCGGACGTTTGTTTGGTCTGTATTTTCCCGCTATGGGTAAACCACGCGGCCAGTTGCTGTGCATCTCTCCCTTTGCAGAAGAGTCTAACCGTTCACGCGTAATGTTGGGTATGGGGGCTAGGGCTCTGGCTCATCAAGGTTATGGCACGCTGATTCTCGACGTGCTAGGTACTGGCAACAGTAACGGTGATTTTGAACAGGCGAACTGGTCCATCTGGCTTGCCGATATTCGGACGGGGATTGCTTGGCTGAGTAGTCAGCCAGGTGATATTACGCTATGGGGGACCCGTTTGGGTGCCCTGTTGGCGGTTGATGCTGCCCAGGCAGATCCTGAAGCCGTGAAACGTTTGTTGCTTTGGCAGCCTGTTATCAGCGGTAAACAGATGTTCACCCAGTATTTACGCTTACGAGTTGCTAACTCGCTAGAATTAGGGGATCAACAGGTAACTACCAAATCGTTGCGGGCATTGTTGGCGCAAGGTCAGACATTGGAAGTAGGCGGGTATTATATTTCTCCGCAACTGGCTGCTGATCTCGATGCGAGAATTATGCCCGATGCCGCTGATCTTCCTGATATGCCCATCGCTTGGCTGGAATTGGTCGATCAGGGCAAATCCGAGCTGTCGCTCGCCAGTCAACGGGTTGTTAAGGCATGGCAGGTGCAGCAAAAAGCGATTACAGCCGTGCCTTTTCACGGCCCTGCCTTCTGGCAATTACACGAGCGGTTTTTAGCTCCGGATCTGGTAAATAAAACCGTGCAGGTATTAAACGATGGCTAAGGCAATGGAGAAGCCGCTGGTATTTGATATCTGCGGTTCGCCGGTTTTGGGGGTCTTGCACCAGCCCAGCGATAGTCCTGAGGTCGGGATTATCATGGTGGCTGCTGGCGGGCCCCAGTATCATGTGGGTTGTAGTCGTCAGTTGTTGACTTGGGCTCGAAAGTTTTCTGATGCAGGGTTCGCCGTACTGCGTTTTGATTACCGTGGTATGGGTGACAGTGGTGGTGAGTTTAAAGGTTTTGAAGAGGTCGATGGGGATCTTAGAGCCGCCGTAGATCAACTGCTTTTGCATTCGCCTAGCATCAAACAGGTGGTGTTCTGGGGAGGGTGTAATGCCGCTTCAGCCATTTTGATGTATGTCCACCATGACCCTAGGGTGAAGCAAGTGATTGCGCTAAATCCTTGGATTCGTACCCAGGCGGCCGAGGCTCAGGTGCAGGTAAAATACTATTACCTGCAGCGACTGACACAAAAATCCTTCTGGTTAAAGGTACTCAGCGGCAAACTTAACCCGCTTAAAGCCGCTCAATCTTTATTGGCGGCATTGGCTAAAATGCGAGGAGCTGGCCTGCCGGTCCATGAGGCGGATTCCGAGTCAGGCAAAGCTAGACCTCCTGTCAGTGAAAGGATCAGGTGCGGTCTAGAAGGCTTCAATGGCGAGGTGCTGTTGCTGTTGAGTGGAAAAAGTCTGGAAGCGCAGCAGTTTGATGCCACAGTGAATTCGACCAAGCTATGGAAACAAACCATGAAAGGGGTACGGTTAACCCGGCAGGAATTACCCGATGCTGGGCACACGTTCGCAACGCGCGAGTCACAGGACGCAGCCTTTGACGCAGCGTTGAATTGGTTGAGACGATCAGTTTAAAAAGGGACCTCGCATGGATTTCTCGGTCATTATTCCATCTCGAAACCGACCTGTGTTGCTGGCGAAGGCGATTGAGTCGGTGCTCCTGCAAGACCACCACTCGATTGAAGTGCTGGTCGTTAATGACGGCTCCGAAGGCGACAATGCCGAGAAATATGCCCAGATGGCCGAAGCGTTAGCGCCGAAGGTTCGTTTTATTGATTTGCAATGGACCGCGACCGGGCATGGTTCCAGCTATGCCATGAATATGGGGGTGGAACAGGCTCAGGGTCGCTATATCTGCTTTCTCGATGATGACGATTTTTGGACCGACACCGAGCACCTGAGTCGGACTTTTGAGTTAATAAGCCGGTGCGATGATCAAGCCGCCGATGTTATCTATGCCGAACAGAGAGCCGTTAAAGGGGGCAGAGAGGTTAGCGAAACACTCTGGCTTAATAATCTGTTAAGCAGTGATATTGAGCGAGATGCCATCGGCGATGGAGCTTATCAGTTGAGCCTTGAGGCGCTGTTGACTCGGCATGCTTTCGCCCATTTTAATACCAGTGTTGTTCGGCGCTCGTTTTTCAACCGAATCGGGGGCTTGGATAACAACCTTCGCTATGAGAATGACCGGGACTTTTATCTGCGCTGTATCGATCAAGCCGACTGTATCCTGTTCCAGCCACGGGTGATCGGCCAGCATAATGTGCCTGACCTTGCGCGCCAAGATAATCTGTCTACGGTGGTGAATGATCTGCAAAAGTATCTTTACCAAACCCAGCTTTACGATAAATCGATGCTGTTTGCCGGTAATGCCCTGATGCGTCAATATGCGCGAGATGGTAAAGCTGATACTTTGAAGCGAATAACCCGATTACTGGTTGGTCAGGGCGATTTTAAGCGAGCTGGCTGGTATGCTCGCCAAGCGGTCGGTGTTGGCGGGGGGCTGAAATGGTTGGCATATACTATCTGGGTCAGTTTTCGTGCTATGGCGATTGGCGCTGAGTCTGCCAAATAGATTTTTAAAGCCTATCAAAGACTTATCATGATAAGCAGATTGCAGGGAATTTGAGCATGATCGTAATAGGGTTGGGTTCTGGACGCACCGGGACCGCGTCAATGGCAAGTTTATTCGGGGCACAGCCAGGGGCTATCTGCTTTCATGAGCTGAATCCATCATGTGCAATCCATCAGATTAACCCTCAACCGCTACTCAATACTATCAACGAGTTTCAACGAATAATCGATGGCGGCGACAAGCGCTTACTCACGGTGGATTATTCTAGACAGCGTTCGGTAGATACCTACGCGGAACTGGTCGCTTTACCAGCAAACCCCTCCATAATTGGGGACATCGCCTATTACTACTTAACTTATGTCGACGAAATTCTCGCTGTTAATCCTGCGGTTAAATTTGTCTGTATCAAGAGGGATAAGCAATCCACTGTGGATAGCTGGATGGAGAAAACGGCGATCAAGCGCTGGCCTTCGCTGTGGTTGGCCGATCGAATCAAATCCTTACTAACCCGTACGCCATTTCATACTGCAATGAATCATTGGCAGGAGCACGATGGCCAGAAGTGGGAGCTCAGCCCAGTCTGGGATCATACCTTCCCAAATTTTGAAGCGGCCGGCAAACGCAAAGCAGTGGAGAAGTATTG
>CAXBEA010000081.1:0-17971 GCA_963974645.1 uncultured Neptunomonas sp.
AACAGCTCAGATAATTCAAATAGCTCGGATAACTCCAACAGCTCGGATAATTCAAATAGCTCGGATAACTCCAACAGCTCAGATAATTCAACCAGCAGCGAAAACGTCGCTAATAACAACAGCGATAACTCCAACAACTCCGACAACTCCAATAGCTCGGATAACTCCAACAACTCCGATAATTCAAACAGCTCGGATAACTCAATCAACAACGAAAATGTCGCCAATAACAATAGTGACAACTCAATGGATAACAGCAATACTACGGCTGACTCATTTAATACCGTAGATTCGTTTAACTCTACGATTGATATTGATCTTCAGGCTGCAGTTAACACCAGTGTTTTGAATGCCAGTGTGAGTGGTAATGGGATCTCCATCGCCCAGACCTATAGCCAAGGTGACATGGCTTACACCGATGGCAAGGGCGCTGACAACTACTCTTCCACCAACACGATGACAGGATCGAATTACGATAACAGCATCTCTGGAAGTGCTTTCTCAGGTGCCACAGGTATTACCAGTGTGGCTCAGGCTGCCGGCAACGCTAATAGCATCCAGTTCAGCACGCCAGTCCAGTCCAATATGACTTTCACCAAGTAACGGGTGAGTGCTGATGCAGGTGTGGGTTTGCCACATCTGCATCGGCTGATTTAAGTCAAAGGCTTGCCGAAGGAGATACACCCATGTTTTTTATCAGGGGAGGTTTTGCATGTTTTCTACTGCTCGCGTCGTCGGCGTTTGCTGAGCCCCGTATTGATCCTCAGGGACTGATTGAGTTGAGCCTGATAGGCAGTCCTGTCTCTACTGATGAGCTTGGGCATATGCGGGGAAAAGAGGGGTTTGATTTCCAATTCAATGCCAACTTTAACGACCAGGTCGCGGGTGTTACAGGTAATCAGATCTCAGTTGATCGTACGGGGGGAAACCTGATCTCAGACCAGGCATTTAGTGATGCTAGCGGAAATGTAACGGTGATTCAGAACTCAGGCAATGGTGTGGCCATTTTGAGTTCAACACTGATTAACGTATCTATCACCTATTAGTGAGATCGGTCAAGTCCAGGTATGACCGATCATCGCCTTAGCGGTTCAGGATCTATTTATAGCGTGGAGGATTGGATGAAGAGGTTCTTAGCAGCGATATCCTGTCTCTTCCTAATAATGACCAATGCTTTTTCTGGCGAAGTTTTTGTTCCTGGATTGGGGCGAGGTAGTTCTATCCCTGTAGAGAGCTACCAAGAAAGTAAGTTTCGAGGTGTTGTTGTACAAAAATATGATTTCAGCTGCGGTTCTGCAGCACTGTCCACATTGCTCTCTTACCATTATGAAGAAAAAACACTTGAGGCTGATGCGTTTCATGCGATGTTTGACGTGGGTGACAAAAATAAAATTCGTCATGAAGGGTTCTCTTTACTCGATATGAAAAACTACCTAGTTTCACGTGGCTATCAGGGGGATGGGTACCGGTTGGATTTAGATAAACTAGCCGCGGTCGGAGTTCCCTTTATAGTGCTGCTGAATACTGAGGGCTATATGCATTTTGTTGTCGTTAAGGGGATTGATAAAGATCGGGTGCTGGTGGGTGATTCGGCTCTAGGGCGTAAGAGTTATCAGCGAGATGCATTTTTAGAAAAATGGAATGGAATCGCTTTTTTAATTCGCAACAAGGCAAACATATCTAAGAAGTTGTTTAATCAGGATGATGAATGGCAAGTTACTCACAGTTATTCTCTCAATTACCACCCTGATGCGACTAGCCTGGCTAATCTTTTGATCCACCTGCCCGATTCTCGGGATTTTTAGGAGCGCCTAGGCCATGAAGCAGGTTTGGTATACGGCCACATCTTTGTCAAGGCTTGTGTACGGATTGCTCTTGTCACTGATGGTTATATCGGGATCTGTTCGGGCCGCAGAGAGTTCAGCAGTTGTCGGCGAAACACTGAATAATTTAGGTGTGCCGCCGCTGCATGATCAAATCTTAGAGCAGCATCGAGGAGGATTTGCACTGCCTGACGGGGTGCTGATAGCGCTGGGGATTGCGGATTTAATCATGATCGACGGTGCTTTGGTGGCTGAGCAATCTTGGAATATCGATCCTGCTAGTTTGCAGCAGCTTGCACAGGGTGATTTGGCTATAACAGTAAGCCGCTATTTTGTAGAGGGTATTAGTGGTGGTCAGCGGTTGAGTCAGGAGGGGTTTGAGGTAAGTAGTTACCTCAATTTGGATTCGTTGGCTATGTTGAATCTGATTCAAAATAATCTGGATAACCGTGTTATTGAAACCTTTAGAACAATCAATATCGATGTCAGTAAACTGGGGAATATCTCCGGTCTTATGGGCGTTGACAGTAGCTATTTGTGGCAGTCGTCTAACGACCTGATTCCTCATTAATCCTTGCTATCGAATAACTGTAGGAGCGATTCTGGATCGGTGGGGAGTAGCTCCTGTTTAATTGCCCGTTTAGTATTTCGATATATCGAGTAGAACCCGCAGGCTTTATGCTCCGCCTAGAAAGAAAACGGAAACCCTACCGTTAGCTGTATATCGGGTGCATCAGCCGTCGCGCCAATGCCAAGATTAACGTTCATACTACGGCTTGCATCTAAACGTAGGTTGATCCCAAATTGCAACGACCCTATGTGAAATCTATTGAAATCATTGTTGTTGTCACCAAATTCCAACTCGGATTTAAGTATCACACTGTGGTTATATCCCAGGTTGAATGATGTAATCTCATTAATCGCAAAGCCCATCCCAAAACTTATATTTATTGCATCGCCTGGGTCTATTATTCCTGCCGCAGTGTCTGATTCATGCGATAAATTCCACATATACCCCAGGCTTCCATAGAGGACAGCGGGATCGGTTGGAAAGGCGACAGTTAGGCTGGGTTCGATGCTGTAAAATCCAGATCCTGTAGGCTGCTCAAGGAAGAATTCACCCACCACCCTGTCATCTATGCCGTCATTATCATCATCGGCCCGTACAATCCGACGCGGCACATCGAAAGGGCCGTTCCCTGAGGTCGTTTTTATCCGAAGATTGAAGGTGTAATAGGGGCCCGGCGCGCTGAAAGGGGTTAGTTTGTAATGCCCCGAAATTTCTATATCACCAAGGCCTTCGCCGGATGAACTGGTTAGTGACGCTAGTTCGGTAGCAGTTAACAGGTCTCGATCACGAATATCCTCCTCTCGGTATAGATAAGGAACACGGAGGCCTAGCTCCAGTCGGTCCGTAATGGCATAACGGAAATTTAGTGCAGTAGTTAGGGTGTCACGACGGGTTTCCTGAACGTTAATCAAACCGACGATAATCGATGGAATGATACTGAAGCCCTCAACAGCAACTCTGCTGCTCGATGAATGAACAAAACTTAACGTCGGCTCGATATAAAAGCCGCCTCGTTTTTTTGTCACAGAAACATGCGTGTTAGTGCTAAGTGCGCCCTGTGCCGGTTTGTCGTCAGCTGGTTTTTTCCCTACCGGCTGTTGGGGAAATGAGGCCTCTCCCGGGCTCTGGGTTTCTACGGCGGCCAATAGCGTGCGGGACTCCCTATCACCCTCTGTGACGGGCCAATGCCAAGAGGGCGATGGAGTTTCAAGCTGCAGATTCAGTGTTTCAGCGTTTACCGAAGTCGCGATCATAGTGCTTAACAGAGCACCAATCAAAGTACCGATGAGTAGTGCCAAGGGTGTGGTGCGAAGCTGTGACTGCATCGATTCAAACTCCTTATGTCCTTTGTCGATCACATGCTGTTTCGAACGCTCATTAACGAGAGGGCAGCGCCATCCACATGGATACATTGATCGCTTGCTCTGGTTTACATACAAATGGCTGTGGTGGGATCTAGATTTTTCATGCGTATTCCCTCAGGGGCTGTACTTGTTTAGCACTGATGCGCCTGCTTGACGCTGATGCTGTCCCAGCGACAGTTTTTGCAACAGACGGTAGAGGGTTACTCGTGACACCCCAAGTAGCTTTGCAGAGTTAGTCACACTTTGCTGGCAGCAGCTCATCGCCAGTTGAATGCTCTGGCGCTCTGCATCGGCTCTTGCATCCGCTAAAGTAGGAATTTTTTGTGCAATAAGTGATGGGTCTAGCTGTAGGTCTTCGGCTTCAATCAGCTCCTGTTCACTCATCACTACGGCGCGCTCAATTTTGTTGATCAGTTCTCTAACATTGCCGGGCCAGTGATAGGCGTACATACGCTCTAATGCATCGCTGCTGACCCCTCTTATTTTATGCTTGGAATGTGTATGAAACTTATTTAAAAAATAATGTGCTAGCGGGGCGATATCCTCTTTTCTGTCACGTAGTGGCGGGAGATGCAAGCTCAATACGTGTAAACGATAGTACAGATCTTCGCGAAAATCACCTGTGGTTATCGCCTGTTCCAGATTTCGATGGGTAGCGGTGATGACCCGTACATCGATCGTTATCGGGGTGTTACTGCCCACGCGAGTTATTTTTTTATCCTGGAGAAAGCGTAGCAGATTAACTTGTTGCTCCAGTGGCAGGTCGCCAATCTCATCCAGAAAAATTGTGCCGTTATGGGCAGCTTCAATACTGCCGATATGGCGTTTGTGCGCACCGCTAAAGGCTCCTTTTTCATGACCAAACAGTTCTGATTGGATGAGTCCTGCGGCAATCGCACCGCAGTTGACCGCAATAAAGGGGCCGTCTTTTCGTGGTGATTCGTTATGGATGGCATAGGCGACTAACTCTTTTCCGGTACCGCTCTCACCGCTTACCATGACCGATGCATCGACACTGGCGACCTTGTCGATATCTCTAAAGATACTGAGCATGGCTGGGCTGACCGCGACCATTTTGTAACCATTAACGGGTTCCGCGGCATGGCTTAGGTAGGCGCGGCGTGAGTCTGCCATGCCGAAAGCGTGTCCAAGGCTGTTAAGGAGTCGGTTTTTATCGGTAGGTAAGGTGTGATAGTCGTTGAAGTAGTTGGCAATCAAGCGTTGGGTCTCGGTGCGCGCCAGTAGCTCGGGTGGAATCATACCGACCCATTCGAGCGATTGTGCCTGGGAAAGTAATTGCTCAAATTGCGATAGCTGACCGTTAAGCTCGGACTCACCGATATAGACCAAACCAACATTGGCCGCTTTCGCTCTGATATAGGCCGCCGCCTGCTCTATAGAATCGGCTTTTAATTGCTGCCAGCCTGTTGCAGCAATGAGATCGTGAGGCAGGTGACTTTTCCCAGTGGTGTCGAGACAAACTAGCGTCCTGCTTTCCATAATTTAAAATCCGGTATCGTCCAAGGTGCTCGGAAATAAAATCTGATCTCTTACTCCAAGCGTCTTCGTTTTAGTTCGTTATTATTTTTGAGAAGCGATCTGTTCCTTGTTGATATACGACGGCAGCTGAATCAGAGCCAGCTCTTGAATAGCCAAGCATAGCCTCTGCATGGACCCGCAATCTGCGTAGCGGTTTATTTCATAAATGATACAAACTAATCCAGTATGGATGATTCTGACCAGTACGCATAAGGCTTAATATCCTTATTTCAATGATTCGCTTGTAGTGGTTTGGACCATAAAAGCAATAGTGCTGGATTCGTCGGTTGCCCATTTCTATACTGGACTACTGTTATGAATCAGGGGTGTTATGAATCAGGGGTGTTATGAATCAGGGGTGGCTGCTGACTGAGTGTGGTGATATAGCATCTTGTCGATACAGCTAACTACTAAAGGGTCACGTATGGCGCGCCGTAAAACCACTGATTCGGAAAAGCAAACAGCCGTTGTCCTGTCACCGACCTCTTCTGTATCTGATCAGATCCAGCGCTTTCCTGTAGTGGGCGTAGGCGCCTCTGCTGGCGGGCTTGAGGCTTTTTCTCGGCTGCTGTCGGGCTTTCCTGCCGTTAGCGGGCTGGCGTTTATCCTGGTTCCACACCTTGATCCTAAACATAAAAGCCTGATGGTCGAGCTGCTGGCAAGGCAAACAGCCCTCTGCATTAAAGAGGCAGTTGAGGGTGCCGAGATTGAGGTTGACCATATCTATGTTATCCCCCCCAATAGCGTTTTAACCATCTCCCGGGGTTGCCTGCACCTCGATTCGCCTGCGGCGACCCCCACGGCCAAGACAGCCATTGATCCACTGCTTTGTTCGCTGGCTGAGGAGCTTGGGGAGCGCTCGATCGGGGTGATTCTGTCGGGCACGGGTAGCCACGGCTCAGCGGGTATCAAACAGATCAAGTTTGCTGGAGGACTGACTCTGGTTCAGTCACCCGATACTGCCAGCTTTGAGCAGATGCCGAGAAATGCCATCGCCACGGGCGCGGTTGATTTCGTTTTGACCCCCGAACAGATGACCGAAACATTGCTCAGTTATGTCCGCAGCCCTAAGGCTATGTTGGGCCAGAATACCCTGGTCGATGCCCCGGATGAGAGCACCCCCCTAGCAAGGATCATGGCGCTGTTGCATGCAGAGACGAAGCTCGATTATCGTTCGTATCGTAAAAGTATGATCCTGCGCCGTATCTACAGGCGCATGAGTTTGGCATCTATAGACCAGTTGGCGGATTACCTGCAACTGCTGCTAGATCAGCCTGCAGAGCTGAGTGCGTTGAATAAGGATTTGTTGATCAATGTCTCAGCTTTTTTCAGAGAACCCCGGGCTTTAGCCATCGTTCAGCAGCAGATAATCACCGAGCTGGTCGAGCGCGCTTCACCTGAAAGCCCGGTGCGTATCTGGATTCCAGGCTGTGCCACAGGCGAAGAGGCATGGACCCTAGCGATGCTGATGCAGGAAGGATTTGAAGCCGCGCATAAATCACCGCAGCTGCAGATCTTTGCTACCGATGTGGAAACCAGCGCGCTTAATCTGGGCCGGCGAGGTATCTACCCAGCCAGCATTACTCAAGAAGTTTCAAAAGAACGTCTGCAGCGGTTTTTTATTAAACAGTTGGAGGGTGAGTATAAGATCGTTGATAGCCTGAGAAGTTACGTTGTTTTCGCCCCTCAGAACCTGCTCGGAGATCCGCCTTTTTCACAATTAGACGTCATCAGTTGTCAGAATTTATTAATCTATTTAGAGCAAGAAGCGCAACGAAAAATCATTGCGCTGTTTCATTTCGGACTCAAGGAGAACGGTTACCTGATCCTGGGTCCCTCGGAGTCGCTCCGGGATGAAGAGGATAATCAGTTTAAGACTCTTTCCCGTAAATGGCGGATCTTTCAACGGCAGGGGTCTAGCCCTGGTCGTCTGTTGGAGCTCCCGAGCGCTATAGGTGCAATGCGAAAATCCCCGAACTATCCGCAACGCTTGGATTTCAGCTCACGCCAGGGTGTAGTCGCGTTGATGCATCAGGTCCTGCTCAGGGACTATACCCCGGCCTCGGTTTTGATCGATCGGCATCAAGAGGCGCTCTGTTTTCATGGCCCCACGGCTGACTATCTGGAGATCCCAGCCGGTGATCCAACCCGGAATCTGGTGGCGATGGTTCGGCAGGGATTGCGGACCCGGCTTAGGTCGGCGATACATCGTGCCCTGGTCGAGCAGCACGAGGTGGTTTTTAGCGATGTCCGCGTCGCTCGTCAGGGGCAGTATTACCCCTGCACCCTGAAGGTTGTACCTGTTGCCGACCCAGGATCGGATCGAGACTTGCTGCTGGTGACCTTTGTCGATCGTCCCTCACTGGATAAGCGAATCCCCGCGGAGGAGGCGATAATTGATGACAGCATTATCCAGCAGCTGGAGCATGAACTGAAAGTTAGTCGCGAGGATCTGCATAGCAATATCGAAGCCTTGGAGCTGGCGAATGAAGAGTTGAAGGCATCCAACGAAGAAGCGATGTCGATGAATGAGGAGATGCAGTCGACCAATGAAGAGCTGGAGACCTCAGGCGAGGAGCTGCAGTCGCTCAATGAAGAGCTGATTAATAGCAACAACCAGTTGCAAGAAAAAATTGATGAGCTGACGCAGAGCAATGACAACATCGCTAATTTGCTTGTCAGTAGCGATATAGGCACACTTTTTCTTGATCAGCAGTTACGGATCAAACTCTTTACTCCAGCGATGCAGGCGCTGTTGAGCCTGCTTGATCGGGATATAGGGCGTCCCTTATCAGATTTTGACCTCAAGTTAAACGACAAGCGTTTATCGACTGATTGTCAGCAGGTACTGGATCAGTCGAGTGCCATTGAAAGAGAGGTCGTTGCCGATAGCGGGAAGTGTTATCTCAGGCGTATTCTGCCCTATCGAACCCAGGCTCACCGCATCGATGGCCTGGTTATCACCTTCGTCGATATCACTGCTCGACGGGCCGCAGATGCTGAAAAACGACGCTTGGCGCAGGTGTTGGAGGACTCCAATGATGCGGTAATTGTGCACGACCTAGACGGCACTATCCAGGCCTGGAACCAGGGTGCGACTCAGCTCTACGGCTATTCTGAAACTGAAATGCTGGGCAGCCATGTCCGTCAACTCATTCCCGAGTCAGCTGTCGTGGACACGGAACCGTTGGTGCGTAGTCTTGCCCGTGAGTCGAAAAGCCTCTCTGTGGAAACGACGCGTCAGCACCAAGACGGTCACCTGCTGACAGTTTGGGCCACCCTGACCGCCGTTTTTGACGATGCCGGTCGGGTTGTTGCTATCGCCACCACCGAGCGGGATATCAGCGCTATTAAACAGCTTGAGCAGGAATTAAGAGCGCTCAATAATTCCCTCGAACAGAAGGTGCAAGCGCGTACCCAGGAGCGCCGTGCGGCGATCGATAGCCTGATGGCAATGTACCGGGCGGCACCGGTAGGTCTGTGCATGCTGGACGCTGAGCTTAGATTCCAGAGTGTTAATGACCGGCTTGCCGACAAGCTGTTGCAGGGGGTAGCCGCGGCGGATGTCGTCGGCCAATCCATACAGGACGTTGCGCCTGACCTGGGTAAGGTTCTGGTCCCTCTGTTGCAGCAGGCGCTACAGAATGCCGGACCTATCAGCGATGTCGAATTGCAGCTCCCGTTGGCAGGGGAGCCCTGTACCCTGTTATGTTACTGCCAACCTATCTATACAACCGCGGGTGGGCTGGAGGGGATTAGTGTCGCGTTGCAGGATATCACCGAGCGCAAAGCGACCGAGCAGACGCTTAAAGAGAAAGAGGAGCATGTGACCGCTATTCTCAATACCGTCGTGGATGCGATTATCAGTATCGATAAAAAGGGTTTGATTGAGCTGTTCAACCCCGCCGCAGAGAAGATGTTTGGCTATTCCGCCGAGGAGGCGCTGGGGCAGGATGTTTCGCTGTTGATGCCCCCGCCGCATAGGGCTCAGCATCAGGCACATCTGGCTGGTTATAGTCGCAATAACAGACGCTCGGGTATGGTAGGTAAGGCCCGTGAGTTGATCGCTACCCGGAGCGACGGCAGCTGTTTTCCGATCAGTCTTTCTGTCGGTGAGGTGGATCACCGACAGAGTTATACCGGCGTTATTCGTGACCTGTCGCAGAATCGTGCGCTGCAGCTTCAATTGCTGTCGATTGCAGAGCAGACCCAGCGACAGATAGGGCTTGCACTGCACGATGATATCGGTCAAGAGATGACGGGGTTGACGTTAAAGGCAGAGACGCTCTGTCAGCAGCTTCAGGATGCCAATGGTACCGAACGGGATTACGCGGCCAACATTGTTTCCAGCCTCGACCGTACCCGGAAAAAAATTCGTATTTTGTCGCATGGATTGATCCCTGTTGCAGTGGATGCTAATGGGTTGACCCAGGCGCTCGAGGCGTTGGTTGAAGAGGCCAATGATAGCTTAGGTTTTGATTGCCGTTTTAGCGCCGGAGCCAATACCGCGGTGGATGATCCTGAGGTCTCGACCCAGTTGTACCATATTGCTCAGGAAGCGATCGGAAATGCGATGCGGCATAGCCAGGGGCAGCATATTGGGGTGACATTAAAGCGCGAGAGCCGCGGAATGACGCTGGTTGTGGAGGATGATGGTCAGGGTATATCGAACAAGGCCGGATCTGACACCGGTTCTGGATTTAGTATTATGCAATACCGAGCCAGTATGATCGATGCGCAGTTAAACATCGTAAACAGTAAAACGGGGGGGCTTAAAATTATCTGTTGCCTTCTTAACGGAGAAGACCATGCCAGGAATGCTGCAAAAAAAGGCACCAAAGATCTGTAAGGTACTTATCGTCGATGACCATCCGGCGGTCCGTGAAGGACTGTCGATGCGGATCAATCAGCAGCCGGATATGAATGTCTGCGCTGAGGCGGGCTGTGTTCAGGAGGCGTTGCAGCTGTTAACCCAGATTCAGCCCGATGTCGCCGTAGTTGATATCTCGTTAAAAGACGGCAATGGTATCGATCTGATCAAACGGATCAAGGCCGATAAGAATCCGCTACGGATTCTGGTCTGGTCGATGCACGCAGAAAGCCTCTATGCCGAAAGAGCGATACGGGCCGGTGCGCTGGGATACATCAACAAAGAGCAGACGACCGGGCAATTAGTTGAAGCGATTCGCAGTGTCAGCCGTAATGAGCTCTACCTGAGTAGCGATGCCACTAAGCTGATTCTGCAACGGGGTCTTACAGAGAATGGGGAGATGCTGGGGGATCCGGTGAATGCGCTCTCTAATCGTGAGTTAGAGGTTTTTAAGATGATCGGAAATGGCTTGTCGACCTCGAAGATTGCTTCAACGCTCAACATTAGCGTCCATACAGTCGAGACTCACCGGCAGCGAATAAAGACCAAGCTGGGTTATAAGACCGCCACAGAGTTGACCTCTAGAGCCACTCGTTGGATTCTGGAGGAGAACTGAGGCGGCGCACCTTTACAGACTTTTGCCGCCTTAGTGCGGGTTTTGGCAGCTATCGCCAGTACTCTCGAAGATATTAGGCGGAGATTTTTTGCATCGCTGTGCGGCTAACACCGACCCGGCAACCATATACAGCCACTTCACCTTTCCAGCGCATCCAGGTGATGAATTGACTGAGGGGTTCGAGCTTTTTGGCCAAATAGGAAGGAGCGTCTTCGCTACCCTGGTCAAAGGCACCCATCGCTTGCAAGTCACGGGCTATGCGACGGTCATCGGCAGCGATGCCTGTATAAACGCGATTGTTCATGGTTGGCTTTCCTGTGAGTTTATCCAAATTTGGCCAGTATAATTTCATCTTGCGTGTTGCACAAATACTTTTTCAACTTTAGTCTAATGCTGTTGCGATTAATGGCGACAGGCGCCTGTCTGGTAAGATGCAGAAGGCGCGCATATATAGCGTAATGTTGCATTTTTCTGTTTTAAAGTATTTACGGGGTTTGCTTCAAGAAGTGCTCGGCTTGGCGGTCGATCAGGGTCTGATAGTCGCTATTAAGGGCAGAGACCAGATAGGTGTCATCGTCAAACTTACGGTATTTGGCATTGCCGAGGAGTCGTTCTTGCAACGTGGGGGTCTGGTAGAGCGCTTTATGGGTGATAAGGTCGTTATCCTGAATATGGTCGCTCAGTAGTAGAGCATCCTCGGCGAGCGCATCGAAGCTTGCTGTGGGTCCGCAGAGAATAACCAGTTTCATATTCAGTGCCGGGGAGAAACTGCGGATTGCCTGGGCATTGATACCACGGTATAACGCGTTAAACAGCTGGGCAGCGCAGAGCGCATTGATGCCGTGACTCTGATCGTTAGATAGCGGTGAAAATCTAACCTCCCAATTTCCTAACGCATCTTCGGTAAATCTACCTTTATAGAGCCGTGCAACCTGCTCCAGTGCTTTGCGATAACGCTCTAGCAGTTGTTCGCGCTCGTTCGCTGTTAGGGTATCGCTGCCACCGACGTGATGATTGACGTAGAGCAGATAGCCTTGCTCGCTGGGCGCCGCTTGACTATTTTTTAGTGAGGGTTCTGGCTTGGAGGGGGCGTCGATACGCCCAGCTGTCGTTGCTGTTTTTTCTGCAGTGATCGTCTCCGATTGGATTTCAGCTGCTGGTTGCACTTCGTCGGCGTTCAGGTTGGCGCTCAGGTTGGCGAAAGTGGTTGGGGTCGCTGTCGGGGTTTGGTCGGTTGTAAGGGTATGCACGTTGTCGGTAGTGATGGCATCTGCTGTTAGTCGTTCACTCGTGTTGGTTTCTAAGACGATTGCCTGGCCATCGGCTCCAGGCGTCGTTGTTTCGATGGAGTCATGCTGCGATTCAAGTTCAGGTTCAAGTTCAGGCGCTGCAAAGCGGCTGTTGAGTCGTTCTGCGATCTGGCCCAGTTCGTCATGGCGCTGCTGATCAAGGGGGCTAATCAAGTCGCCTGTAGTCAGTTGTTCGGCAGCTGTGAGCAAGGCTTGGAGCGGACGGCTGAGGTGTCGTGTGTAGATAAAAATAGCTAGGAGTAGTAGTAAAATAGAGACTGCGCTCATCGCTGATGTCAGGGGTAGGGTTAGCGAATAGTCGTCTGCTTCCGGATTGAGGTGGATGCGAACAACCCCCAGTCTTGTTTGCTCACTCAAAATCGTCGTTTCTTGAAACAGCGTTGAAGGCTTGCCCGCTTGCGCGAGGATGTTGCCTTTGCGGTCGATTACTTCCGCGCCGCTGATCTGGGGGGAGGTGGCCAGTTGTTGCAGGTTGATCGACAGGCTCAGTTCGTCACTCGCCAGGATCAGTGCTACCGAGCTAGAGGCTGTTTGCTGGCTGATGGCGGCGCCTAACGTCTGCAGTTGCTGTTCGGTGATCTGGTGTTGGTCCAGCTGAAAGGCGACCCGGATGATGATTAGGGCGAGTAGTATCACCAGTGCGATAGAGAGCCACAGCTTGGTAGCAAGGGTAATACCCTGAAGTAGTTTATTGGTCGCAGATGCGATACGCATTTCCATGATGGTGATTGCATCTCTTGGCTGGCTAGTCGGGCATCATACCAATTCGTCAATGGACGGTGTAGTTACCGAACGGGTATTGGCAGACAAAGCAGGCCGAACAGGAGGAATTTGCCATGCATGGAGTTTGCCTGTCGGGTTATAATGCTGGAATTGCGGCTCCGATTGGATCGGAGTTACCTATTTAGATTAGACAGATCCTATTTAGACAGGTCATAGAGAGTAAAGATGAACGTCAAGCACTACATGGCTCAACTTGGAGCCCAGGCTCGTACTGCCTCGGCTCAGTTGGCACGTGCAAACACAGGCACCAAGAACGCCGCGTTACTGGCGATGGCAAAGGCGATTGACAGTTCACGCGCGTTCCTGCTCGAAGCGAACCGTATCGATCTTGATAATGGCCGTGCCAGCGGTCTGGACGCTGCGATGCTGGATCGACTCGAGCTAACCTCCGAACGTATCGATGCGATGATCGAGGGCTTGCGCCAGGTTGCCGCGCTAGCAGATCCCATCGGTGGCATTACCGATATGAACTTTATGCCGTCGGGAATTCAGGTCGGTAAGATGCGGGTTCCGCTTGGCGTTATTGGGATTATTTACGAGTCACGTCCCAATGTCACCGCCGAGGCGGCAAGCCTCTGTTTGAAGTCGGGTAATGCCACGATTCTGCGAGGTGGTTCCGAGGCGATTAACTCGAATCAGGCGATAGCGGCCTGTATCCGTACCGGTTTGCTGGAGGTCGGCCTGCCTGAAACTGCGGTCCAGGTGGTGGAGACGACGGATCGTGATGCTGTGGGTGAACTGATCACGATGCCTGAATATGTTGATGTGATCGTACCTCGTGGCGGCAAAGGGCTGATCGAAAGGGTCAGCCGGGATGCCAGGGTTGCGGTGATTAAGCATCTGGATGGCATCTGTCACGTCTATCTTGATGCGGAGGCCGATCCGAAGAAAGCGCTGGATATAGCGATCAATGCCAAGACCCATCGTTATGGAACCTGCAACACCATGGAAACGCTGTTGGTGAACGAATTGGTGGCCGATATTCTGCTGCCAGTGCTGGCTCGTGGCTATGCTGAAAAAGCGGTGGAGTTGCGTGGCTGTGCCAAAACCTGCGCGATTCTTGATGGCACTCTCGATGGTATCGGCACTTTAACCGCTGCCACCGAGGAAGATTGGAGCACCGAATACCTAGCACCAATTCTGGCGGTGAAAGTGGTCGCGTCCATGGATGAGGCGATTGCCCATATCAACCGTTACGGCTCCCATCATACCGATGCGATCGTGACCGAGAACTACAGCCTGGGTCGGCGGTTCCTCACCGAGGTCGATTCCAGCTCGGTGATGATCAACGCCTCAACCCGTTTTGCCGATGGGTTTGAGTACGGTCTGGGTGCGGAGATCGGTATCTCTACCGACAAAATTCACGCCCGCGGCCCTGTAGGGCTCGAAGGTTTGACTTCACAAAAATACGTCGTTCTTGGTGATGGCCATATCCGTCAATAATGGGCTAAAAGAGCAGAGCATTCATCCTTCTGCGGTCGCTATGCTGGGGGGGACTTTCGACCCGATTCACCATGGCCATCTGCGGTTGGCGATAGAATTACGTGATCGGCTGGGTTTTGATCAGGTCCGATTGTTGCCTTGCGCCCTGCCTGTGCACCGTGAATCCCCTGGCTGCAGTGCGCTGCAGCGGCTGGACATGGTGCGGCTGGCGGTAGGGCAGGAGCCGGGACTGCTGGTTGATGACACTGAGGTCCGCGAAGATCGGCCCTCTTACAGTTACGACACGCTGCAGTCATTGCGCACTGAGTTGGGTTCGCAAAGAAGTTTGACTCTGGTGCTGGGTACGGATGCCTTTCTGCATCTGGACAGCTGGCACCGCTGGTCAGAACTGTTGCAGCTATGCCACATTTTAGTGGTGGTGCGTCCAGGCTGGCATCTGCCGGAGACGCACCCGATGAATCGCTGGCTTGAGCAGCATCGTGCCCTGGAGATCGACTCATTGCTTCAGCGCCCGGCTGGTGCTGTGTTGGTGCAGCAGTTGGCTTCGTTAGAAATTTCCGCTACCGCGATTCGAGAGCAGATTCGCAGTGGCCAATCTCCCCGTTTTTTATTACCCGACGTTGTCTGGAGTCATATTCGCCAGCAGGGTCTTTATTTGTCACCAGCAAGTGACTGTGCAAACCAACACTGAGCAAGTAAACATATGCAAACTGAACAATTGATTGAAGTAGTCCAAACCGCGCTGGACGCTATTAAGGCTCGAGATGTCGTGCTGCTGGACGTTCGTGGCAAGAGCAGTGTCACCGATTATATGCTCATCGCCAGCGGCTCCTCGAATCGCCATGTTAAGTCTATTGCTGATAGCGTCGCTGTTGAGGCGAAGAAAGTCGGTGTTACCCCCCTGGGTATCGAGGGGATGGAGACCGGCGAGTGGGCGCTGGTCGACTTGGTGGATGTAGTGGTGCATGTGATGCAACCGCATATTCGTGATCTCTATGATCTGGAAGGGTTGTGGGGGCTCGATGCGGCGCCGAGTGTCGAGGCCGGTAAGAAAACTGGCGAGCCCACGCGGGGCTAGTCCAGATGAAAATTCGATTGCTCTGCGTCGGTACGAAAATGCCGGGTTGGGTCGAGACCGGCTATAACGAATACGCTAAACGTTTGCCCGCCGAGATCACCCTGGAACTGCGTGAAATAGCCTTGGGTCACCGAGGTAAGGGCGCCGATATACGTCGCGCGATCAGCAGCGAAGGCGACGCTATGCTGGCAGCTATTCCCAAAGGGGATAGGGTTGTTGCATTGGATGTGCTCGGCAAGGCGGTCAGTACCGAGCAGTTATCGGAGCAACTCGCAGGCTGGCTGATGGACGGACAGAACCTGACATTGCTGGTGGGCGGCCCCGATGGTCTCGATCCTCGTTGCCTGGCGTTAGCCGATCGCCGCTGGTCGCTCTCTAAATTGACCTTGCCGCACCCGTTGGTACGGGTGCTGCTTTGCGAGCAGATCTATCGCGCCTGGACGATCTTGCAGGGGCATCCCTATCATAAGTAGCCTTACCTTCAGTGACGGGCCTTTTCAGATGGGCTGTTTTAGATGCGCTGTTTTAGCTGGACAGTTGCTCTGTTGGAATCCCGCACGTGTTAGCTCCTAAGCAGGTGCCATCGCGCCATGCGTAAACCTGTTGCCCTCAAGGATCATCAGCGGGAACGCCGTGCCTTTCAGTTCCGGGCTTTGGTGGCGTTTGCCCTGGTGGTGTTGCTGATGGCTGCGCTGGTTAGCCGGCTAGCCTATCTGCAGGTAAGCGAGCATGAGCGATATCGCTCACTGTCTGACCGCAATCGGATTCAGCTGCAACCGATACCGCCCAACCGTGGGTTGATCTACGACACCCAGGGACGGTTGCTGGCCGATAACCGCCCCAGTTCCAACCTGAGTCTGGTCAAAGAACGTATCGCCGATGTGGATGCAACCATCGCCGAATTGTCGGCTCTGATCGATATCAATGAGCGTGACTTAGAGGGGTTTGAGCGGCGCCTGAAGCAGCGTCGACGACCCTATGAGGCGGTGCCGCTAAGATTTAGGCTGACCGAAGAGGAGATAGCACGGATTGCGGTGAATTTTCACCGATTACCGGGGGTCCAGATCGATGCCGAGCTGATTCGCCACTACCCGCTAGGCACCTCGTTGGTCCATGCCTTGGGGTATGTGGGTCGCATCAATCAAAAAGAACTGGAACGGCTCGACGAGCAAAATTACAGCGGTACCAACCACATTGGCAAACTGGGTGTAGAGAAGTTTTATGAGGCGCAGCTGCACGGTACCGTCGGGGTGCAGCAGGTCGAGGCGAATGCGCGCGGTCAGGTATTGCAGGTATTATCACGCCAGGATCCTATTCCAGGGCTAGACCTGACCCTCTATCTTGATCTGGAGTTGCAGCGGGCAGCAGAGCAGGCTTTGGGTGAATACAGGGGGGCGGTAGTAGCCTTGGATCCCAATACGGGCGGTATTCTGGCGTTGGTCAGTACACCCGGTTATGACCCCAATGCGTTTGTCTCTGGGATCAGTACCCGTGATTATCAGGCGTTGCAGCAGGATGAAGATCTGCCGCTGTTTAATCGTGCGCTGCGGGGGCGTTATCCACCGGCTTCGACCATTAAGCCCTTTATCGGCTTGGCAGCTATTGACTCTGAAACCATAGGTTTGGGTCATAAGGTCTGGGATCCGGGTTGGTATCAGTTGACCGAGGGTGGACGCTTTTATCGTGACTGGAAACGTAACGGTCATGGTCGGGTGAACTTGCGCGATGCCATCACCGAATCCTGCGATGTATTTTTTTATGATATCGGTAATCGGATGGGCGTCGATCCGATGTCAGACTATCTGGGGCGGTTCGGCTTTGGCAAGGTCACCAGTCTGGATCTACCCGAGGCGCACGGCGCCTTTTTACCCTCGCGTGAGTGGAAGATGGCAGATCGCAGACGCTCTTGGTATCCGGGCGATTCGCTGAATCTGAGCATCGGCCAGGGTTTTTTGGTCTCTACGCCGCTGCAATTGGCGACGGCAACCATGGTGATCGCCAATCGCGGCAAGTGGATCAACCCACGGATGCTTAAGTCGATGTCAGGGCTAGATACTGAGGGGCTTGAATTTACCCTCGAGGTGCCCGATAGCAAGCGTCTTGATCAGGTTCAACTCAAACGTGACAGCTATTGGGACTACATCATTCGGTCGATGGAAAATGTGATGCACGGTGATTCCGGAACGGCGCGTCGTAGTGGCGCCAACAGTCGCTATCGAATCGCCGGAAAAACCGGCACTGCGCAGGTACTGGGGATCAAGCAGGATGAAAGATATGACGCGGATAAACTCGAAGAGCGGTACCGTGACCATGGTTTGTTCGTTGGCTTTGCTCCTGTCGATGATCCGAAAATTGTGATCGCGGTGATTGTAGAAAACGGTGGGGGTGGCAGCAGTGCGGCAGCTCCGGTGGCGAGACAGGTATTGGATCAATATTTACTGCGTGCGGATGGCTCTTTAAGGGATGAAGACTCTTTAGGGGCTGAGGGCTCTCAAGCTTCTATTCAGGGAGTACGTCCTTAATGAATATTCGTGATTTTCAGCGCACCATGCCTGAAGCCCAGGTGTATTTCAG
>CAXBEA010000082.1:0-17460 GCA_963974645.1 uncultured Neptunomonas sp.
TGCTCTGGCGAAGGCGTTGGTGGTCGAGCCCGATATTTTATTGCTAGATGAGCCTACTAACCATCTTGATATCCATACCATCGACTGGCTTGAGCAGCAGTTGATGGATTTTCGTGGCACGCTGATATTCATTACCCACGACAGAGCCTTTTTACAACGGGTCGCCAATCGGATCGTAGAGCTGGATCGAGGCAAGATTTTTCCCTGGGAAGGCGATTACGCCGGATTTCTACCGCGAACAGGTATTGGCGGATCAAGATCGTCATAACGCTCTATTTGATAAGCGCTTAGCCCAGGAGGAGGTGTGGATCCGGCAGGGCATTAAAGCGCGTAGAACCCGTAATGAAGGCCGTGTCAGGGCGCTCAAAGCGATGCGTAATGAGCGCTCCGAGCGCCGTGAGCAGCAGGGTAAAGCGAATTTCACGGTGGAGCAGGCGCAGCGTTCCGGCAAGTTGGTGGTGGATGCTCAGGCGGTTAATTACTCCTACGGCAACCGGGCTATCGTTAAGGATTTTTCCGTACGCATCCTGCGGGGTGACCGTATCGGCCTGATTGGCCCTAACGGTGTGGGTAAGACGACGTTGTTACGGCTATTGCTGGGACAGTTGCAACCCCAGTCAGGTCACCTGGACCTGGGAACCAATCTACAGGTTGCCTATTTCGATCAGTTGCGTGAGCAGCTCGATCCGGAAAAAACGGTGATCGACAATGTGGCTGAGGGGCGCGAATACATCGAAATCAATGGTAGTCGCCGCCATATGATCTCCTATCTAGGAGACTTTTTGTTTTCTCCGGGGCAGACGCGGGCCAAGGTCAAAGCGCTGTCTGGTGGCGAGCGTAACCGGCTGTTACTGGCACGGCTGTTTAGTAAGTCCGCCAATATCTTGGTGCTCGACGAGCCGACCAATGATCTGGACTTGGAATCTCTCGAATTACTGGAAGAGGTGCTGAGTGAGTTTAAAGGTACGGTGTTGCTGGTTAGTCATGACCGGGCTTTCCTCGATAATGTGGTTACCAGCACTCTGGTCTTCAATGGCGGCGGTAAAATTAGTGAGTTTGTAGGGGGTTACGAGGACTGGATTCGTCAGGGAGGGGTGCTGCCTCAGTCGGAGGCACCGACGACTGCCGAGGCGTCTATCTCTGATCAAATCGAGACCTTGGCGCCAGCAAGCAGCGCGCCTGAGTTAACCGTTGAAAAACCAGCGCTGAAGAAACTGAGTTATAAACTACAGCGTGAGTTGGATCTATTCCCAGAGCAGCTTGAAAAGCTGGAGCAGAAACTAGAAGCATTGCAGCAGGAGGTGGGGGCTGCTGCGTTTTATCAGCAATCGCATGCGTTTGTGGCCGAGCGTCTCGCAGCCCTAGAAAGCTGCGAGCATGAAATGGAACGGCTAATGGAGCGCTGGGTTGAGTTAGAAGCGATGCAGTAGCCGCTCCCTTCCTACTGCTTTTCAGTCACCCTGACTGCCAATACATCGCACTTAGCACCATGGAGCACACCGTTAGCGGTCGATCCCAGTAACAGGGAAAGGCCGTGGCGGCCGTGGCTGCCCACCACAATCAGATCGATTTCCGTTTCTTTCGCGATGCGGTGGATCTCGCTTTCGGTATGGCCGGATACCACGTGGATCTGTTTAATCTCTACCGGGAGTTGAGTCGAAAACTCGTCCAATCGCTGCTGCGCGTGCTGATCTAGTTGCTCTTGGATCGTCGAGAGATCCATAGGTACATCGCCACCGTAGGCGAAACTCAATGGCTCTATCACATGTACAATGCTGAGCGTGCTGTTGTTCTGCTGAGCCAAGGAGACGGCCTTTTGGGCGACCTGCTTTGACTCTTCGGTAAGATCTACGGCTAGTAAAATATGTTGGTAGCTCATGATTAATCCCTCAGTTTCAGCCTTGATATCCTCTAACTAACAAATAGCTTACCATAGCGGATTCGTAAAATAGATGGGTGAAATTAATGAATTGGTTCGTTATTGTTCTGATTTTATTAGCGATTATTGGATCTATGATGTGGATGATGCCATCTCCGCGGCAGCGGCTGCAGGCATTGTTACGGCAATCTGCAATGCGCTCAGGCTTTCAGGTTCAAATAACCCGGATACTGTTACCACGCGCGCTGGGAGAGGCGACAGCTGATGCGCGAGATTGTGTTGCTTATCGACTGCCGCGTGTACGCCCGAGTGGCCACTCTAGGCAGATCCCCTGGCAAGTGTTTAAGTTAGTATCCCATGCCAACCAGGGGCTTGCTGAGGGCTGGAGCTGGGCTAAAGGTGAGGGTGAGCTTGATCCTGAAGCGCTTGAAATTGTCGCTGAACTGCTCAGGGACCTCCCTGGAGATGTTTATGGGCTTGAGTCTACACCTGTCAGCGCCTCTGTTTATTGGGAGGAGCGCGGGACGCCGGAAACGGTGGCCTTAATTCACCAACTACTCACTCGATTGCTTGCAGCGGGGATTTAGCGAAATGGATTTACCAGAGGTATCGTCGTCAGTTCAGCAAGAGCTAACGCAACAGTTACAGCCTGGAACCTACCGTCACTATAAAGGGAGGGAATACCGGGTGTTGGGGATCGCGCGTCATTCAGAAAATGAAGAAGAGTTAGTGGTTTATCAGCCCTTGTACGGAGAAAGAGGGCTCTGGGTTCGCCCTCTGGCGATGTTTATCGAATCCGTGGAAACTCCTCAGGGGATGCAACCAAGGTTTTTACGTGTGTCTGAACCCGGCTAGTATTTTTTAATCGTTTTCAGTCTTGGTTTCAGCAGCGATTGTCGGGGTAGCAAAGGGCAGTGCTTGGGCGATCCGTTGGTTTATTTCAGTCATCAACTCAGTCTTTTGTGGATTCTTGTGCGGCAGCCGAGCGATGACTCCCTTAGCCTGTTTAAACTTAGAGATGGCGACGGCCTTTTTATCGTTGCTGAGTAGGCGGTTGCCAAGTTCGATATGGGTATCGATCTCTATTTTACTGTCGAGCCACTGCAGTTGTTTGGTTATCTCATCACATTGGATGCCAGAAAGAGCGCCTAGACTACGGCGCTGGTGAACAAAGCGAATCGCAAAACGAATGGCTGAATGGGCCTTTTTCATGGCGCTGTCATTTTCTAAATTGAGGCTTTGTTGTTGACCCGCAGCAGTAGGGATTTGGCTTTGAATCTGTTCAATCATACCGCTCTGTGGCTTTAATCGAGTTAGTTTTTCTAGAATCTCGATCACCCCTTTGTTGAGCAGTGCGATCGCCTCTGCTGGACACTGTAGCTGCTTAAGTGTCGCCAGGGCATCCAGGATGTGCCCTGCTTCGAAGCGAAGCTTTTTAACCAGAAGTGTGCGCTGCAGTTTCTGCTGTTGCATCTGATGTACATAGTAATTTACCAGCAGCGCAATAAGCAGAATTGCAACTAAACAGATCACCAGTACTGTAGAGTTTTCAGAAGACATAAGTTATTGATATTAATATGACAAATAGGTTGCTAGAAGAGTACCTAAATCGACTCCTAATAACTACGAAAAACAGTGCTCTCGTCGGACCTTAGTGGGTAATTATTACCATTGTTTGCTTGACCGACGTATGTACAGGCCTTATATATGACCGCTTCCGAGCCCCACAGCACTCTTCATCTTTATACGCTTTAGGTTTAATCATGGGTAAGTCACTAGTTATCGTAGAGTCTCCGGCCAAAGCCAAGACCATTAATAAATACCTGGGAAATGATTTTGTAGTGAAATCCAGCGTAGGTCATATTCGCGACCTGCCAACCAGTGGCGGTGCACGAGCGCCTATAGATACCAAAGCGCGTGCTAAGGCTGCAGCTGAAACCCGCAAGCTGTCACCCGAAAAGAAAGTTATTCATAAGAAAAAGAAAGCTCGCGAGCAGCTAGTTGCACGGATGGGCGTCGATCCTGAAAAAGGTTGGAATGCCCGCTATGAGATACTCCCAGGTAAGGAAAAGGTAGTTGATGAATTACGCCGTTTAGCTAAGAACGCTGATCAAATCTATCTCGCGACCGATTTGGACCGCGAGGGAGAGGCGATTGCCTGGCACTTGCAGGAAGCGATCGGAGGTGATCCAAGCCGATATAAGCGTGTTGTCTTTAATGAGATCACTAAAAAGGCAATTACTGCGGCATTTGATACCCCGGGTGAGTTGGATCTCAATCGAGTGAATGCTCAACAGGCGCGGCGTTTTCTTGACCGCGTTGTCGGCTATATGGTGTCGCCGTTACTGTGGGCAAAAATTGCCCGTGGACTCTCTGCTGGACGGGTGCAATCTGTAGCCGTGCGTCTAGTTGTCGAGCGCGAACGAGAGATTCGGGCATTTATTCCCGAGGAGTATTGGGAGATCGCTGCAGGGTTAAAAACGGCACAGGCAGACCTGGTTCGTTTTGAGGTCACCAAGTATCAGGGAAAAGCCTTTCGTCCTGGAGATAAAGCAACCACTGATCTGGCTTTGGCAGCACTGGAAACGGGTAGCTATCGGGTCAATGAACGCGAAGACAAACCAACTCAAAGTAAACCATCAGCCCCTTTTATTACCTCAACCCTGCAGCAGGCTGCAAGTACTCGATTAGGCTTTGGCGTCAAGAAGACCATGATGATGGCGCAACGCTTATATGAGTCTGGGCATATTACCTATATGCGTACGGACTCTACCAACCTCAGTGTTGAGGCTGTTGCCAGTTGTCGTGACTACATTCTTGAAAGTTTTGGTGATCAATACCTGCCCTCCGAGCCCATCTTATACAGTAGTAAAGAGGGTGCACAGGAAGCACATGAAGCCATTCGGCCCTCAAATGTTTCGGTCAAGGGTGCAGCGCTGGGCGATATGGAGCGTGATGCGCAACGACTGTATGAGTTAATCTGGCGCCAATTTGTTGCCTGTCAGATGCCGAATGCCCGATTTACCAGTACTCGAATTCAGGTTCGCAGTGGTGAATTCGAGTTGCGTACGCGGGGACGCATCTTGCAATTTGATGGCTTTTTGAAAGTACAGTCTTCTACGGGTAAGAAAGATGAGGACGTTATTCTTCCCGAGTTGAGCAAAGGTGATAGTCTCGAACTTGAAAAACTCGAACCTAAACAGCACTTTACCAAGCCGTCTGCGCGATACTCTGAGGCAGCTTTGGTAAAGGAGCTGGAAAAACTCGGGATCGGCCGTCCATCGACCTATGCCTCGATTATCTCGACCATTCAGGATCGGGGCTATGCGAAACTAGAAAATCGTCGTTTTTATGCTGAGAAGATGGGAGATATTGTCACCGATCGATTGACCGGCAGTTTTGAAGACCTGATGGATTACGGATTTACAGCCAAGATGGAAGAGTCATTGGATGACGTCGCTAATGGCCAGGCTGATTGGAAGGTACTGCTAGATCAATTTTATCGAGGGTTTGGCCAGAAGTTGGAGCAGGCGGAAAGTGAAGACGCAGGGATGGCACCAAATAACCCTACCGAAACCGATATACCCTGCCCACAATGCGGTCGTCATATGATGATTCGTACTGCGAGTACGGGGGTGTTTTTGGGCTGCTCGGGCTACGGTTTGCCCCCTAAAGAGCGCTGTAAAGGCACTCAGAACCTAATCCATGGTGATGAGGCAATCAGCCTTGATGCTGACGATGAGGCTGAGTCACGGTTGCTGCGAACCAAACGTCGTTGCGGTAAGTGCGACACCGCGATGGATAGCTACCTGATTGATGAGACACGCAAACTGCATGTCTGTGGTAATAACCCCGCCTGCTCCGGGTTTGAATTGGAGTTGGGGCAGTACAAGATCAAAGGCTATGATGGCCCTTTAATTGAGTGTGATAAGTGCGGCTCTGACATGCAGTTGAAGACAGGCCGATTTGGCAAGTATTTTGGATGTACTTCAGAGGGCTGTAAAAACACCCGCAAGCTGCTACGAAGTGGCGAAGCAGCGCCACCCAAAATGGACCCCGTGCCTATGCCTGAGCTTGCTTGCCTTAAGGTCGAGGACCACTATATTTTGCGTGACGGTGCCTCAGGATTGTTTTTGGCCGCCAGCCAGTTTCCGCGTAATCGGGAAACCAGGGCGCCGTTGGTGCTGGAGCTGCTGCCTCACCGTGAAGAGATCGATCCAAAGTACCACTTTCTGATTGATGCTCCTCAGGCTGATCCTGATGGGCAGCCTGCTGTGATTCGTTACAGCCGGAAAACCAAAGAGCAGTATGTGATGTCCGAGGTTGATGGCAAGGCAAGTGGCTGGCGAGCTTTTTTCGAAGGTGGAAAGTGGGTCGAAGAGGATAAGCGCAAGAGCCCCGACACAGCTAAGACCAAGGCTAAGCCTAAAGCTAAGACCAAGGCTAAATAAACTAGACAGGGCAGCAGGAGCAACCATGTCCAATATCTATATATCAAGAACCAATCAGAAATTGCTGTTTGCCAAGCTGCACTTGGATAGCCTGAAAAAAGCGGAACAGGGCAGTGGTTGGAGCAAGCATGCGCAGATCGAATCGTACGCAGAATCTGTGTTGTTTCATTTGGTATCTGCATACAGCGCTTATCTGCGTGAAATTGCAGCGGTTTATTATTTAGAGCCAGAAAAAATATCGACTCGTGATGAGCTGCTCGAGCAGATGGAGGCGAAAGGGCTAGAGGCCCCTGAAGCAAAAGAGTTAAGCCTGCTAGCAGGATCCGATAGCTGGTTGTCGCAACTATTGGGCGCTTATCGTGCGTGTTGGGCGGCACAGGAACGAGAAGAGGCTACGCATTCGGAGCATGCCAGTCTGTCGGAGATTCAAGTGGTGCAGGTTAATCCGGACCACGCCTCAGATCGGGAAGTCATCGCTCAGCTGGAAACCTGGGTTAACAGTATGCGAGAGTTGATCGATCGCCAGCGGGAAGGCTTGAAAGAGTGGTAATGCCGTACTACCGATAAATTTAAAACGCATCAAGTTGCTGCCGGAGTTGTTATGTCAGCTGTAGTATTAGAAATTGTT
This sequence comes from uncultured Neptunomonas sp., assembly GCA_963974645.1. Lineage (GTDB taxonomy): Bacteria > Pseudomonadota > Gammaproteobacteria > Pseudomonadales > Balneatricaceae > Motiliproteus. The sequence goes on from CAXBEA010000082.1 coordinate 6,959, forward strand.
GAGTTGGAGGAGGGGGGCTACGTACTGCGCCAAAGCGACGCAAAAGAGCAGGCTCCGATGATTAGTATTCAGTTTTCAAAGCAGGCGATTGAGGAGTTTGACGGTCAGCAGCAAGAGCTAGCCAGATCAATGATTGCGCTGGGGGTGAAGCTTATGGTCGAGAGCCGGGGTAAACAGTTGCTCGAATCGCTTAAGCCCATACTGCATTGATGCTGAGCGGTTTTATTTGCTGGAGCGTCTTGCTCAGTCTCTTGATCTCTCGATCGGGTTATTAGCAGAAGAGAGAGAAAAATTGGCGGGAAACAGAAAAGGGAGCTTTTGACTCCCTTTTTTGTTCTCTGTCGTTAACAGGATACCGCGGTGTTTACCGCTTGTGTGCGGTATGGCCTAGGCCGCCACCGCTAATGCGGCACTGGGTTATCGCGGTTGAATCACGATGGCGTGACTTTTTCCTGACTGAGCGGCATCTTCCAACAGTTTTAATTGCTCAGGTGAAATCTGTCCAGGCCAGCTAATCACCGCATGACAGGTTCCAGTGGCCAGGGCTTTACGTGCCAGGGCCAGGGTGTCATGCCCACCTCTGGGTTGTAGCATCATGATTTTATTGATATCAATGCCTGCTTCGAGTAACCAGTGCTTGGGTAGTTTCAGAGGGGGAGCGATCCAGGCAAACCAGCGATCATCGCGGCTTAGCTGGGCCAGTAAGGGCATCAATAACTGAAAATTGTATTCGTCTTCATCCTGCATGATGATCTGGGTGATTTTACCCGCCATGCTGCTGGTTAAGGGGCTGGAGCGAAAGGGGGTAAACTCTTCCAGTGGCTGAATCAACGAACGGTTGGTGTAAGCGTGTAGTGGGATCATGACTAGCTACCTTTTCTGAGGACGCCAACAGCTAATCCTTCGATCGTCAACTCCTGACGCCTAAGATCAACCTCTATGGGATCAAAATCTCTGTTTTCAGCAATCAGCTGGACGATAGAGCCGTTTTTTTGAAATCGTTTGACCGTGACCTCATCCCCTATACGCGCCACGATGATCTGGCCGTTGCGGGCTTCGCGTGTCTGGTGAACGGCCAACAGGTCTCCGTCAAAAATGCCTGCATCGATCATGCTGAGCCCCTGTACTCTTAAAAAATAGTCAGCCTGGGGTGAAAAAAAATCGGGAGCTATAGTGCAACGTTCATCGATGTTCTCTTGAGCCAGAATCGGGAACCCTGCGGCGACACGGCCAATGATTGGGATGCCTGGCTCGGAGGTTTCCAGCTCGGGGATACGAATCCCGCGCGAGGTACCAGGAACCATCTCGATAGCACCTTTACGGGCCAGTGCTTTGAGGTGTTCTTCGGCAGCATTGGCAGAGCGGAATCCAAGTTCCTTGGCTATCTCTGCACGTGTTGGCGGATATCCGGTGCTTTCTATATAGTTCCGGATGCAGTCGAGTACTTCGGTTTGTCTGGAAGTTAGCTTGATCATCGCTTGTTTCTTCTACCTGTTTTTTTGTACAGTATATGTGTTTTTATACAGTTGTCTAGCGACGGCTTAATTTTTCCTCTTGGTTGCTTCGACTAGGTCTCTGTTTATGCCGACCTGCGACTCGTTGTTGCTAGTGAGGCAGATTGTATTAGGGGGGGGCGATTGATCCGTCGACTTATGAGTGTTGCTGTCAAGCGGGTAGAAAAACCCCTGTTACCTCCTCGCTCAGACCGCTATCTACAGAGACGGAGCCTTAGTGGCTACTCCGGATGCCTATATTGCATCAGTGTACCCAAGATGATGTATGCATTAAGGGTTGCTGCCGAGTTGCGGGATATCGATAATGACCCGCAATGTCGTTCAGAGTTATTGCTTGAGGGTGGGAAGTTACAAGCCCCCTGTTTAAGGATCGTGATCAAGCAGCCGGTGCGTTGGTTGCATGAGGATGAAGCGATCGTTGCCTACCTGCGTCTTGTTATTCGGCGTGAAAATTTGCTACCCCATCGAGTCCCCCACGTTGAGTAAAATTCCCCACGAGCTAAAACAGCACATCCAGCAGGCTTATACGGATTATCTTGAGAGTCGTCAGTTGAAGCCCCGCTATGGCCAGAAACTGATGATTGCCGAGATTGTCAAAGGGTTGCTGGATACCGATCAATCGCCCCCTATCTGTGTGGTCGAAGCGGGGACAGGGACAGGTAAAACTGTGGCTTATCTGCTGGCTATGTTGCCACTGGCAAAACATCTGGGAAAAAAGCTGGTGTTATCTACGGCGACGGTGGCGTTGCAGGAACAGATTGTGCTCAAAGATTTACCTGAGTTGTTGCAGCACAGTAATTTATCCTTTGATTTCGTTTTGGCAAAAGGGCGCGGTCGCTATCTGTGCCTGTCGAAGCTTGATCAGGTCCTTCAGACGGACCAACAAAATCCGAACCTTGCCCTGTATGAGGACGAGTTGGCGTTGCGCCTGGAGCCTAAGACACTCGAACTCTATCAGTCCTTCGCCGATGCCTATGTGAAGGGTAGCTGGGATGGCGATCGGGACAGCTGGCCACAGGAGGTTGCAGTTGCAGACTGGAGTGGGGTGACGACTGATCATCGCCAGTGCAGCAATAGGCGCTGCTCTAACTTTAGTGCCTGCTGTTTCTACAAGGCCCGGCAGTCGCTGGATCAGGCTGATTGCATTGTTGCTAATCATGATCTAGTGATGGCAGATCTCTCCTTGGGCGGTGGAGCTATTCTGCCCGAGCCTGAAGAGACGCTGTATATCTTCGATGAGGGGCATCATCTGCCCGATAAGGCACTCAGTCACTTCAACCATCAGTTGCGGTTAAATAGCTGGCGGATCTGGTTGAAACAGCTGCCGACAACGCTTAAACGGATGAGCAAAGAGTTACGTGAGCCGGAGATGCTTGTGCGGACGATCAAACCGCTGGAGGCACTGATAAGCGATACAGCCGAAATTTTGCAGCGACTCGATCTGCCCCTGCAGGCACTCGTTGCGCAGATACCAGAGGATAATCGTCGCGAAACGGTGCGTTATGTGCGTTTCTCTAACGGCATCCTTCCCGCCGATATTTTAACCCTGGCCCAGCAGTTAGAGCCTCGGGCGAGGGAGTTGCAGCTGCAACTGGATACCCTGACAGAAAAGCTTAAGGAGGCGATCTCCGAGCCGATCTCTGGGATTGATAAGGAGGTTGCCGAACGCTGGTTCCCGACGGCGGGTCGGCTGCTGGCGCGTGCTGAAGCGGCCAGGGCGCTGTGGCGCGGTTTGATTACCCCTGATAAAGCGGGGGCTGCGCCTCAGGCACGCTGGCTCAGTTATCACCAGACCGCAGAGGGGGAGGAACTTGAGCTTTGTTGTAGTCCGATTCTTGCTGCAGATACCCTGGCATCTCGCTTGTGGCAGCGCTGTGCGGGTGCGGTAGTGACGTCGGCGACGTTGACCGCGCTGGGACAGTTTGACCAGTTAAAAATGCGCAGCGGAATCCCGACTGAATCCCGGTTTGCAGTGGTTCCAAGTCCTTTCAACTATGCCGAGGCTGCGCAGTTGCGGCTGCCGCAACTGAAGGCGGCGCCGAATGAGATCGATGCGCATGATCTGGCTATTGCTGAGGAGCTAGGCTGTTGTCTCGAGGCTGATCAGGCCGCGCTGGTTTTGTTTACCTCCTGGCGGCAGCTGTTTAAGGTTCGAGAGCTGCTCGATCCGTCCTTGGCTGCCCGCACCTTGGCTCAGGGCGACTGCTCTAAGCAGGAACTGATGAAGCAGCACCGGCAGCGAGTCGACAACGGACAAGGCTCGGTGTTGTTTGGACTCAATTCGTTCGCTGAGGGTGTTGATCTCCCCGGTAATTATCTTAAGCATGTGGTGATCGCCAAGATCCCTTTTGCGGTGCCGGGAAGGCCGGTTGAGATGGCGTTGGACGAATGGGTTCGCGCCCAGGGACGCGATCCCTTTATGGAGGTCGCCGTGCCCGGTGCGTCGGTACGGCTGATTCAGGCGTGCGGCAGGTTATTGCGTTCGGAGTCGGACCGGGGGGTGATCTCTATTCTCGATAATCGAATCACAACCAAGCGTTATGGGCGGGCGCTATTAGCAGCATTACCACCCTTTGGTAGAGCTGGGACGAAGTAGCAGCGGAATTAGCGATGGGAACGCTGTCTATAATGGATTAAAATAGCGCGTTTTTATCGAGTTGCAGCGCTTTTCTGCAGCGCCGAACTCCAGTCAGCCCTGTTCAGTCCGCCTGAACTCCGAGGTATCAGATTGTTTAAGTGGTTATCAAAATCTAAATCTTCTGCAGAGGTTGCTGCTGTCCGAGCTGCCCCCGTTTCAAAGCCTATCACTCAGGCACCCGCATCTAAGCCATCTGCAGAGGCTGCAACTGCATTAACTAGCACCGCCTCAGAGACTTCGCACCCAGTGATGAAGAAAAAGCAGCCTGTTGCTGCCCCCTGGATTCCCGACCAATTTGTGGTTGAGGCGCTGGAGACTGAGGTGCGTTTCCATGACCTGGATCTGCCCGACACGCTGATGCACTCGATTGCCGATCTTGGCTTTAAATACTGCACCCCTATCCAGTCACAGACTCTGGTTCATACCCTTGAAGGTAAAGACTTGATTGGCAAAGCGCAGACAGGTACTGGGAAAACGGCTGCGTTTTTGATCAGTATTATTACTGATATCATCGATTACCCGATCGAAGGAAAGCGTCGCAAAGGCCAACCCCGGGCGTTGATTGTGGCACCCACACGAGAACTGGTGATGCAGATCGCCAACGATGCCGAAGGGTTGATTAAACACTGCGGCCTTAGTGTCGTGACCCTGGTTGGTGGTATGGACTATGAGAAACAGCAGAACCTGCTACGTAAGACTGAGGTTGATATTCTGGTTGCTACACCGGGGCGGTTACTCGATTTTAACCAGAAAAGAGAGGTCGATTTAAGCGCGGTCGAGGTGCTGGTGTTGGATGAAGCAGACCGCATGCTGAGCATGGGTTTTATCCCCGATGTACGCGCCATTATTCGCAGTACGCCGCATAAAAAGGAGCGTCAGACGCTGCTGTTTAGCGCCACTTTTTCCGATCAGATCATGCATCTTGCCGGTCTCTGGACACTCGATGCAGTGACGGTTGAGATAGAACCCGAGCAGGTCACTGCCGACACCGTCGAGCAGATCGTCTATGTGGTCAGCGAAGACGATAAGTTTAATCTGCTATACAACCTAGTGTGCCAGAAAGAGCTAGAGCGGGTGATGGTCTTTGCTAATCGGCGCGATCAGACCCGGCGACTCACAGAACGGCTCAAGCGCTGCGGTGTTGAGGCGGCGCTGTTGTCGGGAGAGGTGAGTCAGGCGCAACGGGTGAAAACGCTTGAGGCGTTTAGGGGTGGGAAAATCAAGGTGTTGGTCGCTACGGATGTCGCGGGCCGGGGGATTCACGTTGAAAATGTTAGTCACGTGATTAACTACAATCTGCCTGATGACCCTGAAGACTATGTTCATCGTATCGGTCGTACCGGGCGTGCGGGTGCCGAAGGTATCTCGTTCAGCTTTGCCTGTGAATCGGATGCGTTCATGATTCCTGATATTGAAGAGTTGATCGGGCGGCGGTTGGGCTGTGTCCATCCCGACGAAAAACTACTCCAGCGTCCCCAGTGACTTGATGATGAATTCAGAACAAAATCTTTTAGATAGCGGAGTTTCACTCGACCCGAATACGATCAGTGTTCTGGGTGGGGGCAGTTTTGGTACGGCAGTCGCCAATATAGCGGCGATGAATGGCTACCAGGTCTATCAGTGGATGCGCAATGCTAAACAGGCGCAGGCGATGGCCTTCACCCGTGAAAATAGCCGCTATCTACCTGGTTTTGTACTGGACCAGAAGCTCTATCCGGTCAACGATTTCGATGCGGTTTCGCGCAGCCAGGTCGTCTTTGTGGCAATTCCCAGTAAACACTTCAGGCAGGTCGTTCGTCAGGTTGCAGCACAGCTTCGACCGGGACAGATGTTGGTCAGTACCACTAAGGGAATTGAACCCGAAAGTTTCAAACTGATGAGCCAGATCCTGACCGAAGAGGCGCCGCAGTGTCGCGTCGGTGTCCTGAGTGGCCCCAACCTGGCGAAAGAGATCGCAGCTCGTCAACTGACAGCGACGGTTATCACCAGTGATCACGTTGAGCTGCGCAATAAGATCCAGGCTATCCTCCATTGTGATTTTTTCCGAGTCTATGCAGGCTCTGACATGTACGGTGTTGAGCTAGGTGGTGCGCTGAAAAATATTTACGCGATTGCGGCGGGGATGAGTGCCGCACTGGGAATGGGGGAAAACACCCGGAGTATGCTGATGACCCGCTCGCTGGCCGAAATGAGCCGGTTCGCGGTACAGATGGGTGCTGATCCATTAACCTTCCTGGGTTTGGCAGGTGTAGGAGATCTGATTGCAACCTGTATGTCACCCCTGAGTCGAAACTACCGGGTTGGCTTTGCGCTTGGTCAGGGACGGGATCTGGAATCGATCGTAGATGAACTCGGTGAAGTAGCCGAAGGTGTTAACACCCTAAAGTATGTTAAAGCCAAAGCCGATCAGCTGGGTATCTACATGCCGCTGGTTCAAGGGCTGTACAGTGTGGTATTTGAAGGCAAGAATGTCCCTTCGGTGATAGGTGCAATGATGATGGCGGCTCAAGGCGATGATGTTGAGTTTGAGCTGCTCGATAAATCGACCAAAGAGTAACTAGGATGGCTCTGGAGCTAATACTGCTACGCCATGGTGAAGCCGAGTTTAGTATCCCCGATACAGAACGTCTTTTGACCCTAAAGGGTATCGAGCAAACCAGAGAGGTCATTCGCCAACGGGCTGGGTCGCTGGCTGGATTAACAGCCGCCTATGTCTCCCCTTATCGTCGAGCACAGCAAACCTTTTTAGTGATTGCTGAACTAGCAGAGCTTCCGGCTCCGCAAAGCCTTGATTTGCTGCAGCCTGAGAGTTCGGTGACGCAACTGATCGAATGGCTCCAGCAGCAACAGGGTAAAATTCTTCTGGTCGCACATAACCCCTTGCTGACCCTGCTGCTTCATCAGCTTCTCGGGGTTGCCTCGCACAGCTTTGATACCAGTACTCTCGCCAGTCTTAAAATGCCTGTTGCGGCAGCGGGTTGTGCTGAGCTGGATTGGATCGATTATCCTCGCTAGATTTCCCCACACCGAGTACTTGCCCCGGTTACTTATTTCGTCTTAGTGCTGACTCCTAAGGAACCCCTATGGTCAGCCCTGCATCCTTATCCATCTGTTGTAGGGTGGCTTTTGTTGAGAGCATCAGGGGCGTGGTTGGGTAGATGGCCAAGCCACGCCTCAGCATGGCGTAACTCTGCTGCTGCTCACCGATCTTATGCAGGGCGAAGCTGAGTGCTGCAAATAAGGTAACATCTGGCGTCTGTTTTAGAGCTGCCTGCGCCCAGGGGATGTAGCTTTTCAGCAACTCGATATTATTTTGCTTTAACCCATACTGAACCAGGGTCTGCATCCGCATAAATTCTGCCTGCTGGTTAAAGTAGATGTTATGCGATGGGTAGTCGAGTTTGCGGATATCTTTGGCTGGATGGACGATGTAATCCAGAATGGCTCGATTTGATATCAGGCTATGGGTAAAAAATATTGTCGCCAGCACCGGTAGCGTGATGCTCAATCCCAGTAGCGTGGCGCGCGCCATCTGACTCAGTGGTATCGCTAGGCGTTTGACGCGATGGCTGGCAACTATTGCGATCAGGACAATGAATATCAGCCAGTGCAGTTGAGAGATATAGAAGGGTAGTTCCACCTGAGTATGCAAGGTGATCGGTAAAAGCAGCACCAGATAGGCCCCTCCGCGCTGCCAGCCCAATCCCGCACAGACTTTTAGAAAGGCCAGTCCCAGGACTAAAATGCCGCTCAGAGCGACTAATCCGCCTTCGACGGCCCAATACAACAGCTCGTTATGTGGATGACTTAAGCGAGGAACAAGGATTGCCGCATAAGGATTGTCGGCCAAATATTGGGCTTTTTTGTCATGCCAGACCGGCTGGAACTGGCCAATGCCGTAACCAAAAATAGGTTTTTCTAAGAACAGCTCCCAACTTGAATCGTACATCATGATCCGTACATCGTTGCGAGTAGGATCGTTAGAGCTTTGAGATGTCTGATTAAGTTTAGCCAGTCCTGCCTGTATACCGCCAGTTTGACTCTCCATCTGGAAGCCCAGACCGCTGCCGATCACCAACGCAAGCAGCAGCAGTGCGAGCGACCGTCCACCCCTTTTGAATAATTGCCGGTGGCGCGCTGTCAGCATCAGAACAATCCCTGCCGCCGCCGCTATAAGTCCGGTTCGTGAGCCGGAGGTAATGATAATCAGGCTGCTGAGTCCAATGCTAGCCAGGACAAAGGATTTGATCAGCCAGTGGCGTTGGCGATAGGAGGGCAAAGTGGTTAAAAATAGTCCGATTAACAATCCGGTGGCGATGTAGCTTGCGGCTAGGTTTTGCTGTTGAAAAATACCGCGAGGAATACCCACGGATTGCGACATCCAGCCGGGAGGAGAACTCAGTGCCAGCAGGTGAACGAGGCAGTAGAGGGCTTGAATGGAGCTTGAACCTAGCAGCAAGTAGAGTAAGTTTTCGCGTTGCCTGGGTGTGATCTGGAACTGGGCACAGGCAAAGAACAGTAGCATGCCACCCCAGATAGATAAGCTTCGAAATAGCCAGGAGGTTGGAGTAGAGACTGTGCCGATTGCGCCGACCAGCGTGGTGACGGTGAGGAAAAACAGGATCGCGGCGGTCATCTTAGGTATCGCTATAACCCGACTGAAACTGACCTTAAGTAACCCGAGCGCGATTAAAAATGAGGCGGCGATCCAGACTACGTTGTTAAAAGGCAGGAACAGCCCTTCACCGCCGGGATTGTCCTGATAATAGAGCGGGGCGACGAGAAACAGCAGGCTAAAAAGAATAAAGAAAGCGCGGTTAAAACGTTGTTGTGGAAGGGGATCTGCTAAGCTGTCCATTACCCTGAGCCCTTGCTTGATAAGGCGATGATAATAACGGAGTTTAAGCGCAGAGCCTAGGCAAACAGGGCCTGGGTCTATTATGATCAGGTTATATAACTTAATTGAGAGCGTGTTCATGGCAAAGCGGTTGCAGTGGTTGAAATGGGGGGCGCGGGATGTTGTTGTCGGGCTGGTACTTCTCGCAGCCCAAGGGGTTACAGCGGCAGAGGATACCCCCGGCGCCAGCGACCTTGAGCGGGTCGAGCGTTATCCCAATGCGTGGATTGTGGATTACAGCCACGCCAGTACCCCGGATTACCGTTTAGCGACCGGCAGCATGAAAAAGATTAACAGCGTGGTTTCCCCAGAGTCTGAGCTAGAACTCTCCGGTAGATTGACCCGTATAACCTATCAGTTACCGAATGGCCACAGCAGCGTGGATGCCTATAACTATTTCAAACGTCAGTTTGATAAGCTCACGCCAGAGGTGTTGTTTAGCTGTGAAGCCCGAGGCTGCGGTGACAGCAGCCAGTGGGCCAATTCTCAGTTCGGCATCTCCCGGCTCTATGGCATCGATCGGGAACAGTATTACCTGGCGCTAAAACTACCGGCTAGCGGTGCTGAGCCTGCTAGCTATCTGGCTTTTTATACCGTCAAGCGAGGGAATAAGCGGGTCTACGCACAGCTTGATCTGATTGAGCCCGCTAGCAGCTCAGAATCCTGGAGCACAGCGGACATTATTGCCGATCTGGTACAGGGGGGGCGGGTCTTTCGTCAGCCGGGGCAGTTGACGCTGACGGAGATAGATGCGTTGCGACTACGTCTGATAGATCAGCCTGCGCTTGAGTTAGTCCTGGTCGGCCACAGCGATCAGGGCCGCACCCGGGAGCAGCAGACCGTCTCGTTACGCCTGGCTGAATCCATTAAGCAGCAGCTGGTGGCTGAGGGGTTGGACGGGTCGAGGCTGAGCGCTTATGGGGTCGGATCTTTGGCACCCGCGTATGATCTGGCGGTACCGAAGCAGCGGGTGGAGTTGCTGCTGCACAGGCGTTAAGAGAGTTGGTTGGCTGCAGAAGCTTGGTTTAAGAATTAGATCCTACTAGGAGTTGCTATGCCTCATATAGTGATTGAGTATGCGCAAAATATTGATACACACTTAGACGTGAACGGGTTGGTGAATGCTATCCATGAGGCCGCGCTGCGCTCAGATCTATTTGAACCCGAAGCGATTAAAGTCAGAGCTATCGCCTACCACCACTATCTGGTGGCTGGAGAGGTTGCGGATTTTATCCATCTAAGGGTGCAGATTCTGTCTGGGCGTAGCGAACAGCAGAAAAAGCACCTGAGCCAATGCATGCTGGAAGGGGTGGAGACGCTGGCTGTGTCAGTACCAAACGTGACCGTTGAAGTTATTGATATGGATCGGTTTAGTTACGCTAAAGGAGCGTCGCCAGGTTAAGAGGGCTGGAGTTCAGTTGTAATAATCAGATCGTCCGAAAATGCTGAGAGT
>CAXBEA010000083.1:0-16850 GCA_963974645.1 uncultured Neptunomonas sp.
CTCTGTAGTAGGGAATATGTAGTAGGGAATATGTAGTAGGGAATATGTAGTAGGGGATATGTAGTAGGGAATATGTAGTAGCGAGTCTGGAGCATCCAGTGCGGCTGATCTGGTTAACTAGGAATGCTCTTGCTTTGAACTCATTTCCGTAGATCTTTCTCCATGGATAAGTGAGTTACCTGGTTACGGCCGTTTCGTTTGGATGCATACAGGCCTTTGTCTGCGCGTTCTACTAAGTCTTCCAGCGATTCGTTGTCCTCTAACTGGGCGACGCCAATTGAAGCTGAAAGTGTGCCCAGTACCTCGCCAGTCGAGCGGCGCTTGATCTTGTTTTTCTGAAAAGCTGTCAGGATGTTATCTGCAACGGTTTTGGCTTCGGCAACGCTGGTATTGGGCAATAGAACAGCAAATTCATCGCCGCCATAGCGGGCGATAATGTCGGAGCCCCGGGTGACATGTCTGAGCATCTTGGCCGCAAAACAGAGTACCTGGTCGCCCACAAGATGACCGTGCATATCGTTGAAAGGTTTGAAATTATCCAGATCAATCATCAACAGCGATAGGGTTGATTCGTCCCCGGTTTTAGCTGTCAGCCGGCGCATTGCGTTATCCATGCCACGGCGGTTTAGTGCGTTGGTTAGCGGGTCGGTGAAGACTTCATTGCGCATGTGGTCAAACTGCGCTTTGAGCAGGGACACTTCATCACTGGTCTGGTGTAACTCATTCTCCATCGCAACCAATGACTGATCCATTCTTTTCGTTTCTGTCACTAGCTCAGAGATAATCTGTAGCACCTGATTAAGGTTTGTCGGTTCACTGCTGAGGGCATCGCGAGAGCGCTCAAGCGTCGCATGGAACTTTTTGGTGTCAGCCTGGGAGTGCTGGGTGATAGCTAAAGCCTGCTGCAAAATTTGCTGCAGACCAGCTCTAAACTCTTCCATGCGTTCATCATCCAGAGTACTGAAGTGGTCTTGATAGAGTTGCTGCAGCTCTTTTTCCAAAGCGTTGCCCGTTTTATGAGTCTGGGTAAGTAACTGGGAAATTTTAGGATTACTGCCGCTAAGGTGTTCAAAACCAACGCTGTAGTTTTTTGGGGCGGGCTCTACCTGCTGGGTTTCAAGCCACACCAGAGTGGCCTGGGCAATATCCTTAGTATTGCGGGAGTCATCGTCAGTCATGCTTATTAAACGCCTTTGCATCTTAAAGAAATTATTATTGCATCCTGGCTGATTGTAGCTGCAGAACAACCTCCGCGCTGCAATTTATAGATAACGGATTCTGAATCGATGTTTCTGTATGGGTAGCTCAGGATGGCTGCTAACCGATTGCTTAGTAGTCTTTTATGGTCAAGGCGATCCGCTTACGCCCTGGATCTATCTCCAATACGCGCACCCTGACCAGGTCGCCGGGCTTGACCACCTCATGAGGATCCTGGATAAAACGGTTGGCAAGTTGGGAGATATGTACCAGTCCATCTTGATGCACGCCAATATCTACAAAGGCTCCGAAATTGGTCACGTTGGTCACCACGCCTTGCAGCTTCATGTCGGTTTGAAGGTCGCTAAGCTTATTAACCCCTTCGGCAAAACATACACTGATAAATTCGGGGCGTGGGTCGCGCCCCGGTTTTTCCAGTTCGTTGAGGATATCCTTGATGGTAGGGATGCCGAACTGGGCATCGGCATAGTCGCCAGGATTGAGATTGCGTAGCGCTAGGGTGTCGCCGATCAGGGATACGATGCTGCGCTTTTGCCGAGCGGAAATAGCCTCCACCAGGGGATAGGCTTCAGGATGTACGGCTGAACTGTCGAGCGGGTTTGGAGCCTTAGCGATGCGTAAAAAGCCTGCCGCCTGTTCAAAGGCTTTCGGCCCCAGTCGGGCAACTTTCTTCAGCGCAGAGCGGCTGCTAAAAGGCCCCTGCTGATCCCGATAAGTCACTATATTGGCCGCCAGTACCGGGGTAATGCCGGAGACATACTGCAACAAAATCGCTGAAGCCGTGTTGAGGTCGACCCCGACCGCATTGACGCAATCTTCAACGATCGTCTTTAAATGCTCGGCCAAATGCAGTTGATTCACGTCGTGTTGGTATTGACCGACCCCGATCGCTTTAGGATCTATCTTAACCAGTTCGGAAAGTGGATCCTGGAGTCGCCGGGCGATAGAGACTGCTCCTCGGATCGATACGTCCAGGTTTGGAAACTCTTGTGCTGCCAGCTCTGATGCTGAATAGATCGAAGCGCCGGCCTCGCTCACCATCACCTGGACAAGCGAAGTCAAGTCAGGATCGGTTCGCAGCTCGGTGGCTAGCTGTTCAGTTTCACGCGATGCCGTGCCATTACCGATACTGATCAGCGCCACACTATGCTTCAGACAGAGCTGCTTTAATGTCGATAATGCTTCGTTCCAACGTTGCTGCGGCGGATGTGGGTAGATGACCGCCTGGTCTGCATACTTGCCTGTAGCATCGACGACGGCGACTTTGACACCATTTCTGAATCCTGGATCGAGTGCAAGGGTGGCTTTTTGGCCTGCAGGGGCTGCGAGTAATAGCTGCTTGAGGTTGATACCGAATACTCGAATCGCCTCGGTTTCTGCCTGTTCGCGCAGTTGGCTGATCAGCGACTTTTGCAGTTGTGGTTGCAGTTTCTTCTGCCATCCTAGAGTCTTTTGAATCTGCACCCAGGCTGCGTAGGGGCCGCGAGTCGGTAGTTCCAAGGCTTGTTGGATCTGTCGTTCTGGCCGGTCGTCAGTTGCTGCGAGTACTAATTTAAGCCGAAGAATCCCCTCATTGCTGCCGCGTAAGATTGCCAGGGCACGATGTGAAGGGATGCGTCGGATCTGCTCGTGATAATCAAAGTAGTCACGAAACTTGGCCCCGTTATCAGCTTTGCTTTTGATTACGCGAACTTCGAGAACAGCATCTCTCCAGAGCAGATTGCGCAACGCGGCTGTCAGGGTTGGATGCTCTGACAGCCGCGAATGAAGAATTGCGGCGGCGCCTTCGAGCGCCTTCTCTGGATCGGAAAATCCCGATTTGGGATCGAGGTGCTGACTGATGTATTGCTGCGCTAAGTGTTGCGGAGTCTGAGCTGTATTTTGGGCCGAAACGCGCAGTAACACATCGAGCAGTCCTTCCAAACCCGCTTCGCGGGCCAGCTGCGCTCGAGTGCGACGTTGATTTTTGTAAGGAAGATAAAGTTCTTCAAGTTCGTTCTTGGTGGTAACGGCCAGCAGTTGCTGACGCAGGCTGGTACTGAGTTTACCCTGTTGCTCTACCGCGTCGATAATGGTTTGGCGGCGTTGCTCGAGTTGGCGCAGATAAACGAGCTGTTGTTCAAACTGACGCAGCTGGGTGTCGTCGAGTCCCTGGGTTTGCTCTTTTCGGTAACGCGCAATAAAGGGCACGCTTGCGCCCTCATCCAGTAGCTGGATCACGGCGTTGACCTGAGCAGGTTTGATCTGAAGTTCACGAGCAAGTTTTTCGACAATCATCAGCAGAGAAGCCTTGGCGGGGATAATCCGTCGCAGTTTAGCACGAGCTATTCAAACTAAGATAAATCAAGCAGATGGAGGAGACTTTATCAGGGATATTGTGCTGAGTAATCCATTTATCGCCACCTCTGGACGTAATTTTATATTTCCCATAGACTTTTAGCCGATGGTCTACCCTGTTAGGGTGTTTGGTGCGTCGCATCAAAAATAAGCTGTTTTGGCGCGTCCTCTATTTTAGACAAGCAGGATTTCCTATGAATATAAAGCATGTGGGTGTGGTGGGTGCGGGACAGATGGGTAGCGGCATTGCACAAGTTTGTGCTCTGGCTGGGCTGAATGTCAGACTTTTTGATCAAAATAAGCAGGCTGTCGAGCGAGGGTTTGCGGTGATTAAAACCAGCCTTGAACGGCTGCAGGCCAAAGAGAAAATTACTGCTGAGGAGCTAGCTGGGGTTCTTAGCCGTATCGAACTCATCACCGAGATCGAAGCGTTGGCTACAGTTGATATTGCTATTGAAGCGGCAACCGAGGTTGAGGCGATCAAGCAGGTGATTTTTAAGGATCTAGACCGGGTTTGTCAGCCCCAGGCGATTCTGGCAACCAACACCTCGTCGATCTCTATTACCCGGCTGGCGGCAGCCACCCAGCGTCCTGGGAAAGTGATAGGGATGCACTTTATGAATCCGGTACCGATGATGCAACTGGTTGAGGTGATTCGAGCACTGCAAACAGACGATGCTGTGTTCGAGCAAGTCACCGAGATGGCCCGGTTTATCGGTAAAACACCGGTCGATGTTAAGGATGCGCCTGGCTTTGTGGCTAACCGGATTCTGCTGCCGATGATCAACGAGGCGGTATTTACTCTGTATGAGGGGCTGGCGAGTGCCGAAGAGATCGATACGGTGATGAAACTGGGAATGGGGCACCCGATGGGGCCGCTGGCGTTAGCTGATCTGATTGGCCTTGATACCTGCCTCAGTATCCTAGGGGTGTTATACGAGGGCTTTAGCGATTCCAAGTATCGCCCATGTCCCTTGCTTAAACAGATGGTCGATGCCGGTTACCTGGGGCGCAAGTCCGGGCGTGGTTTTTTTACCTATTGAGTAAAGAATAGCCTGGACAGTGGTCCAGACAGTAAGACTAGGCTGTTAAAAATAGCACAACAGGAGAGGTTCGATGAGTCATCCAATTAGTATAGATAGCGTAGAGTTTGAAAATATCCTGCTCGAAGAGGTAAAGGCGGGGATATTTTGTCTGACCATTAACCGTCCTCGAGTACTGAATGCACTCAATGCTCAGACGCTTGAAGAGATGAACCAGGCAGTGTCCCGGGTTGCTGCCGAAAAAAGCGCCCGGGTGTTGTTAGTTACCGGTAGTGGAGAGAAGGCCTTCGTTGCCGGCGCCGATATCGCCCATATGAGCAACCTTAGTCCTCTGGAGGCAAAGGCGTTTGCCGAGCATGGGATGCGGCTATTTCGCCGCCTGGAAACGCTGGATATACCTGTGATCGCGCTTGTTAATGGTTATGCCCTCGGTGGCGGCTGTGAGCTTGCGATGAGCTGCGACTTTATCCTCGCTTCAGAGAACGCCAGGTTTGGTCAGCCCGAGGTCAATCTGGGAGTGACCCCCGGCTTTGGCGGCACCCAGCGGCTGACTCGCCGGGTAGGCACCTCGATGGCGATGGAGTTGCTGGTCACTGGCCGGACTCTGCTAGCTACCGAGGCCCTGCAGCGCGGGCTGGTTAACCATGTTCATCCACAGGAACAGTTGTGGGAGAAAGGTTTGGAACTGGCAGCGATGATTGCAGGGAAGAGCCGCAGCGCGATCCAGCTGACAAAAGAACTGGTACAGCGAGGTCAGGATCTGGATTTGGATAACGCCTGCATTATGGAGAGCGATCTGTTCGGTTTGAGTTTCTCCACTCCAGACCGTGCGGAAGGCATGGCTGCGTTCTTGGAGAGCCGCAAACCCAATTTCGGCTGATCAAGACTGGCCCAACGGATAGATCGAAAAGTACGCAATAGGGATTGCTCTTGGTTGATCTAGAGTCCTTGTGCTCATATCGATACCAAGTTCGCCAGCCTTTTTCTTTTTTTTGTCCTTGAATATGTATCAATTCAAAACCGGCTGCGCGGCTTGCGTCCGTAGCCGCAGTACCGGACGCTCGTCGATAACGATATGGATCAGCGCGGTGAGTAGGGCTATGCCTGCCGCAGACCACCAAACCACCGTATAGGCGCCGGTTTGATCATAGAGATAGCCTCCCAGCCAGACCCCCAGAAACGAGCCCAGCTGGTGATTCAGGAACACGATCCCGTACAGCGTGCCCATATGCTTAAGACCAAACATCTGTGCCACTAAGCCGGATGTCGGCGGTATTGTCGCGAGCCATAAAAACCCAGTCATGATCGAGAACAGGTAGATGCTGGTAGTGCTGATCGGTACCAGCATAAATAGAGTAATGATGACTGCACGCAGGGCATAGATGATCCCCAGCAGGTTCTTTTTCGAGTATTTGCCGGACCAGGAGCCAAATAACAGGCAGCCAAAGATATTAAATAGGCCGATCAGTGACAAGCTGGTGACCGCTACCTTGGCATCAAAGCCCTGATCGGACAAAAATGCGGGCATGTGTACGGTAATGAAGGCGAGCTGGAAACCGCAGACAAAAAATCCTGCGATCAGCAACCAGTAATGTAGATGGCTGCTGGCTTCTTTGAGCGCATCGGGAAGGCTCTGTTGCGGGGCGGCAGTGGTAACTGTCGATGCATTTGTAGCATCACCTTTAAAGGGGGCTGCTAACAGCAGCATGCAGAGTGATCCAGCTGCCAGCAATAATAGCGCCGTTTGCCAGCCATAGCTGGCGATAAACTCCTGAGCGATAGGGATCACCAACAGCTGTCCGGCGGAACCGGCAGCAGTGCCCAAGCCCAGCGCAAAGGCTCTCTTCTCTGGAGCTACAGCACGCGCCAACGCAGGCAACACCACACCAAATCCAGTCCCGGCGATTGCCATGCCGATCAGGATTCCGGCCCCTATATGTAAACCCAGAAAGGAGTCGGCGGTAGAGGTGATATACAGGCCGAGTGCATAAAGCAGCGAGCCGCCCGTGACCACCTTAGCGGTCCCAAAACGGTCGGCGATAGCGCCGGCAAGGGGTTGAAAAAGCCCCCAGCAGAGATTCTGCAGCGCAAGAGAGAACGCAAACACTTCGCGGCCATAGCCAAAATGAGAGGAGACCGGTGCCATAAAAAAGCCCATCGAGGATCGCAGGCCAAAGTTGATAGCCAACAACAGACAGGCGAAGGCGACAAACAGGCTAACTAATTTGACAGGCGTACTCATCTCAGGGTTTCCGGCATCAGCGAATAGGAATAAGGGCAGGGGCTAGCGGTAATTTTGGCTCAGGGTTCGGCACTCGGTGCAGAGAGTCGCATAGATGCTAGCAAGGGCCACTCGAAAGTGGCTAAACTCAATCGGCGATGATACTACGGCTGGGTTTAAAAGCGATCCTAAGTGCCCCCCCCGTTTCCTAATATTCGGTATCTGAGCTTTGTCTTGATCATCTGTCCAAGTAGTGTCTGTCGATCGGTAGGTAGCCGGTGATCTCCAGGCGTCTGTCTTCTAACACATCCTGCTCGGGATGATTTTCCTGCCAAGCCGTTATGACCTGATCGCGGTGGC
This sequence comes from uncultured Neptunomonas sp., assembly GCA_963974645.1. Classification (GTDB taxonomy): domain Bacteria; phylum Pseudomonadota; class Gammaproteobacteria; order Pseudomonadales; family Balneatricaceae; genus Motiliproteus. Next base: position 7,180 of record CAXBEA010000083.1, read on the forward strand.
GTAGTAGCGTTTCGATATGGGGTCGAAACAGGCGGATAAAATTTGTCAGCCACTGATTAACGGCTAGATTGGGGTTGGCGTGCTCTATTTTGAACAGCCCCAGGAGTTCTATCGTATCCTCGGCGCTGTACCAGGATTCATCGGTGACCCAGCGATTTACGGCAAAAATCCCCAGGGGTAAACCCTCGGCATCCATAGAGATACAGATCAGGTGCGCTAATTCGTCCTCTGGCTTATGACAGGGTTCGCTGCGTTTAAACCCCTGCGCCGGGTGGATATGGGCCGGGATCGCTGCCCGGCGTAAAAACGTATGGAAATGGCCATGCTCATCTCCGCGATGGGCATGGTAGTAATATTGAGAGTTACTGTTGCTGTCGAAGACATCGTCTTCAGGGTAGTGATTCATCTCGTAAAACGTCCCCTGGCCTTTTAATATCTCCCCGATGATATTCAAACCGCCCCGGTGCAAAGAGTCTATTGCTGCTTGTTCTGCGGCGGCAGCTTGGGCGAGGTTTGCAACCAGATTCGGGTCTAGATCAGCCTGCTGTGACAGCTGATGGATTGGATAGTCGGTTAGTGCAGTCCAGGGTAGAGGCATCGGTTTCCTTATCGCTTGGTGGTCTTGGTTCTGATAACACTGAAGAGTAGGCGCAGTTGGGGTTCGGATATTACAGCGGATAGCAGATTTATTTTGGATGTTGTTATAGCTGTTATTGGCTGGATCGGTACTGTCGTTCTACTTTCCTTGCCGAGCTCTTTGGGTCCGTACCCTGATCAGTTACCGGCAAGGGCTGCTAGTATCCCTGTTTAACCGCCGTTGCAATAACCCCACACCGAGCTGTGATGAGCATTCCTATGAAAGTTTTGATTCGCGTGATCCTCTGGCATTGTCTAACAAATCGACTTCTAAGTAAGGCGCTTGTAAAAAAAGCGTTTGCTACGGCTATCTTGAGTCTGGGCTGTTTCGCCATGCTGGCTAACGCGGCCGTTGAGCCGGCAGCCGATAGCCGAATAATTTCTGACTTTGAAGCAGGTTCCAGAGCCTGGGAGGTCAAGGCGTTTAAGGGCTTGACCCAGTATTCGCTGGTGGATGATGGGGGCTCCAGAGTACTGTACGCAGAGAGTCGCGATGCGGCATCCGGGATTGTGTTTAAACTCGAATACTCACTCAAAGATTTCCCTATTCTTAGCTGGCGCTGGAAAATAGAGCGAACGCTGGAGCGGGGCGATGCGAGGCATAAAGCCGGTGATGACTATGCGGCGCGCATCTATGTCGTTTTTCCGCATTGGTTTTTTCCAAAAACAAAGAGCATTAACTATATCTGGGCCAACAAACTCGCTAAAGGAGAGGGCATCGCCAATCCCTTTACCTCCAATGCGATGATGCTGGCATTACAGTCAGGCGATGCTCAAGCAGGCGTCTGGATAACCGAGCGCCGAGATGTCAGGGCGGACTACCTCAGGCTATTTGGAGAGGAGCCGCCCGATGTTGGCGCCATTGCGATCATGACCGATACCGACAATAGCCATTCTGAAGCCCGTGCCTGGTTTGATGATCTGCGTATTGAACCTTGATCCTTTTCTCCGCGGCTTACACTTTCCGCACTAATTCCGATCTGGATACAGCAATAGTGATTACCGACTGGGGGCGGCGCTTGCTTCTGTGCGATCAGCTTTATGGCTTGCTACTGCGAGCTTTAGACCTGACGGTCATAAACAGGCGCTGTTCAAGCACCTTGCCAACGGTGGATGACTCAGAGTTTTAGGATTAAGCCACCCTGGTTAAGTATATTTTTCAATCGAGTCTGCCCCCAGAGCCTATTTTTTCGTGTCATCTTGTAGCTTCTCGAGATTAAATTGTCCCACCACTTGCTGCAGGTGCTCAGAAAGTGTTAGTAAGGCCTGAGTAGACTTGGATACCTGAGTTGAGTTCTGGGAGGTTTGGTTGGCGATGTCGTTGATGCTAAGGATGTTGCGGTTTATTTCGCTGGCGGTGGCTTGTTGCTCTTCGGCGGCGGAGGCGTTTTGAGTGTTAAGTGAGTTGACCGTCTCTATCGCAGCGATGATCTCGATGAGGAACTGCCCCGTTTCGGTGCTGTGCTGAACACTGCTTTCGGCGCGTTCGCAGCTGTGCTTCACCACACCAGCCGCTTCCAGGACATACTTTTGCAGCTCCTCGATCATGGTTTGTATTTCGTTGGTAGCAGATGAGGTGCGGGTTGCCAGCGCTCGAACTTCATCGGCGACCACCGCAAACCCTCTGCCCTGTTCCCCTGCTCGGGCAGCCTCTATTGCAGCGTTGAGGGCCAGTAGATTTGTTTGGCCTGCGATGGTCGATATAACTTCTACGACTTGGCCGATATTTGCGCTGTGCTTTTCAAGTAACGTAATTACTTGAGCGGCATCTGTCAGGCCTTTTGATAGCGAGTTGATACTATCGATCGACTCTTGAACCTTGACATGTCCCTTGGCCGCTTGTTTGTTGGTTTGTTCCGTAGCCTTAGCGGCGGCGGCAGCATTTCCTGCTACTTCTTGGGAGGTTTGCTCCATCTCGGTAAATGCAGTTGCCACCTGGTCGGTTTGATCATATTGTCGGCGAGTTCCTTCGATATTTGCTTCGGCTGCAAGCTCCAATCGCTTCGATTCGTCGTTTAGTTGGCGTGTCGAGTTAAGCACTTGAAGAATAATATGGCCGAATTTTTCCATCATCTGGTTGAAACCGGCAGCGACTTCTCCTAGCTCATCGTTACTATTGATATTGATACGGTGATTTAGATTAGCGCTGGTTTCAACATCCCGTAGGGTACGGATTACTGATGAGAGGGGGCGAGTCACTAGCTTGCGCAGGATCCAGCTGATGATAATCAGGCCGGCGACAAGCATCAGTGTATTGAGGCCGACGTGGGTCCAGATCAGCTTGGCCACATGAGCATCCAGCTTTTCCAGAGAGTAATCCAAGCGTACCGCCCCCAGCACTGTTCCTTCGGTAGTGGCATGGCAGGGCAGGCAGTTGGGGCCATGGAAATCTTTGCTTGCGACCAAGGGAAAGGCAATGGTTAAGCGGCGGGAGTCACCCTTGCTATAAAAGGCCTCGACCCGCTCTCCGGCCAGGGCCTGCTTGTCAAAAGAATCGTTTGGAATCGAGGAGCCCTTTGCGGGACCGTAGAGCTTGGATACTGCATCTCCACGTAATACCCTGGCGTCGATAACCTCCTCGCTAGAAGTGATTTTACTTCGGGCAATTTCCTTCTGGTCCATTTTTCCGGTCAACATCAGGGTGTTGACGTTGTCGAAATAAGCCTCGGCGAGGCCGTTGGCCTGCTGCGTGACCATCTCCTCGACCATCGCACGCTGACTGCTAAATTGATACAGTGCGGAGACTACAAGCATTAACAGAAACAGTACAACCAGTGCCATATCGATCTTGAGGCTGATTGAACGGGGGGGCTTACTCACTGTGCGCTTGGGCATCATATTATCCTTGGAATGCTGTCGTTTATAATATAAAGCTGACAATGGAGCCCGCTTTCCTAGAGATAGGGTTGCCGCTGCTTAGTACTTGTAATGGCTTATAATACATGGTTTTTTTGGGATAAAATATGATCCAGATCAGTGTGTCATAGGTATCTTGGGAGCTCAAGAAAAATGGGACGAAAGCCAGGAGGGCCTGCAGGGCGGGTTGGAGTAGTATCGTGTTTGCAGTTTCCGAATACTATTGCGGCGTCTGGTTGATCGTTCTGCGGGTGCCTATCAGGTCGACACGAGTCAAGGGATAGATTGGGAGTAGCCTGAGTCGCTCTATTGTACGTGAGGTTTTGGGGTCAATTATAAAGCGCTAGGCGTGACAGATACGTGATTGATGGCTTCTGCTTATTCAGTTATTAACCAAGCCCTAACAAGCTATTGAAAAATGACCTGCCAGGGCTAGGCTTGATGCTAGCAACCGATCAGGGCGAGAAACTCGCTGCGGGTGCTCGGGTTATTGCGGAACAATCCGGTCATCATGGAGGTTTTCATTACTCCGTTCTGCTTCTCAACTCCGCGCATCATCATGCACATATGCTGCGCTTCGATAACAACCCCAACCCCTGCTGCACCGGTGACTTGCATGATGCTATCGGCAATCTGCTTGGTCAGATTTTCCTGAATCTGCAGTCGACGGGCATACATATCAACGATCCGGGCAATTTTCGACAGCCCTATCACTTTTCCCGAGGGGATATAGGCGACATGCGCTTTGCCGATGAACGGCAGCATATGGTGTTCGCACAGGGAGTAGAGCTCGATATTTTTAACCAGCACCATCTCTGAATTATCGGAATCGAACAGGGCGTTATTGACCACCTCGTCCAAAGACTGATGATAGCCGCGGGTCAGGTATTTGAAAGCCTTGGCTGCGCGTTCTGGCGTGTCTTTCAGGCCGTCGCGACTAAGGTCTTCACCGCAGGCCTGAATGATGCTGGAGAATGCTTGTTTCATGCTAATTCCCGACCGGTTGCTGGTAATAAAAAGGGCGTAAATTACGCTTTTAGTGTGGGTAGGTAAAGCGATTTATCGCTCAGTGTAGCCGCAAATCTAGCCTTTGAATTGCTTTAAGAGTACGTAAACTGCACCAGTGCCGCCATCGCGGGGTTGAGCGGAGACAAATGCCAGCACCTGCGGAAACTGCCTTAGCCAGTCATTGACGTAGGATTTAATCACCGGCGGGGTGCCGTCAGTACTCAGTGCCTTGCCATGAACAACGAGTACACAGCGTAGTTGTGAGCGGCCCGCATCGCGAATAAATTGGCTCAAATCATCGCGGGCCTGCTCGACACTAAAACCGTGCAGGTCTAAGCCCTCCTGCCAGGGTGTGTGCCCCTGCTTGAGTTTTTTGAGGGTGCCTAGTTGTACTCCGTTGGCGGCATAGAGCAGTGTCTCTTCAGAATCTACCAGCTGTTTGAGTTCATCCGAGAGCCCGTCGCTGAAAATTCCAAGCTCCCGTTGGGCTACGTCACGCCGATATTGCTGGGTCTCCGAGCTGCGCTGGCGACGGTGCAGGTCGGCCCGATCGTGTTGGTGGCGCTGTACGTCATCGCCCAGTATCTCGGAAAAATCTAAAATCTCTTTGTCGTCAGGGCTCATGGTCACGGGGTCGGTTGCCGTTACTGTTGCTGCATGGATGCAAGAAGGAGATGCAAGGCGGAGGTGCATTTTATAGCAATCACTGAAAAAGCCTAGCTCGGTTTATCTCTTCTCGGTTGCCAAGAGGGAGGGCGGCAGGCTATTGCGAAGGTGTTTTCAGCAGCATCCTAGATGGCGATTTAGCAACAGATTCATTAAGATGTGCGGCTCTATCTTTATGGGTGAGTAATCTCGATGCGAAGCCAAGATCCGGCCCTTAGCGAGCTCAGTACGATCCGCGATTTTATCCGTTTAGGGGTGAGTCGATTTCGTCATGCAGGGCTGTTTTATGGTCATGGTACGGACAATGCCTGGGACGAATCGGTGCAGCTGGTATTGCATGCCGCAGGACTGCCCTGGGATGTGAATCCTCAAGCATTAGAAGCCCGTTTGCTGCAAACAGAAAAACAACAGTTGCTGGCACTGTTTGAACGACGCATAGAGGAGCGCATCCCTGCGCCTTACCTGATCGGCGAAGCCTGGTTTTGCGGTATGCCATTCAACGTTGATGCGCGGGTGCTGGTGCCGCGCTCACCGATTGCGCAATTGATCCAGCAGGGTTTTACACCTTGGCTGGAGGCGGTCGAGGTCGAAAGGGTGTTGGACCTCTGCACCGGTAGCGGCTGCATCGGTATCGCTTGCGCTGTGCTGTACGAGGGCGCCGAGGTCGATCTGCTGGATATCTCTGAGGATGCGCTGGCTGTATGCAGAAGCAATATTGAGCGTCATCGGCTAACGGACCGGGTTCATGCGCTACAATCTGATCTGTTTGGTGCGATCGAGCCGCAACAGCAGTATCAGCTAATCGTCAGTAACCCTCCCTATGTTGACCAAGCCGATTTTACCTCCATGCCTGCAGAGTTCAGCCACGAACCCGAGCTAGGCTTGGTATCGGGGGGTGATGGTTTGGATATCTGCTTCCGGATCCTGGCGCAGGCCGGCGATTACCTGAGTGACGAGGGTCTCTTGGTCGTAGAGGTGGGTAACTCCGAGGCGGCCTTGCGGCAGCAGCTGCCAGATCTGGAATTGATCTGGGCGGATCTGCCAGAGGGTGGCAACGGTGTGTTCATGATCACTGCCTACGATCTGCGCCAACTGGCTTCTCGCTTAAAAGCCACCGACGGTCGCTAAATATTTACTAACAGTTGCCGAGCGCAGCTGGCATACCGGAGTATCTGATGTCTGGAAATACAATAGGTAAACTGTTTACGTTGACCTCCTTTGGTGAAAGTCACGGTCCAGCGCTGGGTGGTATTGTTGACGGCTGCCCTCCAGGGATTGAGCTTTGTGAGGCCGATCTGCAGGGCGATCTTGATCGGCGCAAGCCGGGGACCTCGCGCCATACCACCCAGCGCCGAGAAGCCGACGAGGTTAAAATTCTCTCCGGGGTGTTTGAGGGCAAGACCACAGGAACACCTATAGGTCTGCTGATCGAAAATACCGATCAACGCTCCAAAGATTATTCCAACATCAAAGACAGTTTCCGTCCTGGGCACGCCGATTACGTCTACCAGCAGAAGTATGGGTTCCGCGATTATCGCGGCGGTGGTCGCTCCTCGGCGCGGGAAACGGCGATGCGGGTGGCTGCTGGCGCCGTCGCGAAGAAATGCCTGCAGGGGTTCGGCGTACAGGTACGCGGTTATCTGTCCCAGCTCGGGCCGATCAAAGCAGAGGCGCTGGATTGGGATCAGGTGCAGCAGAATCCTTTTTTCTGTCCCGATGCGGCCAAAGTGCCCGAGATGGAAGCCTACATGGACGCCTTGCGCAAAGAGGGTAATTCGGTGGGGGCCAAAATCACCGTGGTCGCCTCTGGCGTGCCCGTAGGTCTAGGCGAGCCTATTTTTGATCGGCTTGATGCCGAGCTGGCGCACGCGTTGATGAGTATTAATGCGGTCAAAGGGGTTGAGATCGGTGACGGTTTTGCTGTGGTTGAGCAGAAAGGCACCGAGCATCGTGATGAGATGGTACCTGAAGGCTTTCTCTCCAATCATGCCGGTGGGGTGCTGGGAGGGATTTCCAGCGGCCAGGATATCATCGCCCATCTGGCGCTTAAGCCGACCTCTAGTTTGCGTATTCCAGGCCGCAGCATCGATGCCAACGGCGACCCGATCGAGGTGATCACTCAGGGTCGCCACGATCCCTGTGTCGGTATTCGCGCCACACCCATTGCCGAGGCGATGATGGCGATCACGTTGCTGGATCACCTGCTGCGTCACCGGGCTCAAAATGCCCAGGTGAACTCCGGAGTACCTATCATTCCTGCTCAAGCTTGATCTTGAGCGTTTAGGATGTCGCTGGAACGCTCTGAGTACTGGCGACTCTCTTCGTTTTATTTTTTCTATTTTGCTCTGCTGGGCGCTATAGCCCCTTTTCTGGGACTGTTTTTTCAATCCAAAGGATTCGACGAGGTCGAAATCGGTACGCTGATGGCGGTACTGATGGGGACTCGCATCATCGCACCGAATATCTGGGGCTGGCTGGCGGATCGAAGCGGCCAACGAATCCGGATTATTCGTACCGGCTCACTGCTGACGCTGATTATTTTTAGCGCAGCTTTCTGGGCGGAAACCTTCCTCCATTGGGCGCTGTTGATGTTCGGTTTCAGCTTCTTCTGGAATGCGGTGCTGCCACAGTTTGAAGCGGTCACACTGCTAGCACTGGGGGTCGATCAGCACAGCTATAGCCGGGTCCGCTTGTGGGGCTCGATAGGCTTTATTTTCGCAGTCGTAATCCTCGGTTGGCTGTTTGATTGGCTTGAAATAGGTTTGTTAATACCGGTGATGTGGGGGTTGATGTTGCTGGTTTGGCTGGCGTCGCTCTGCATCGACCCTCCGTCTGAATCTAGGGTTGAGGGCGAACGGCTCAGCGGCCTCTGGTCCATTATCAAACGTCCGCCGGTGTTGAACTTTTTTGCCGTTTATCTGTTATTGCAGCTCAGCCACGGGCCCTACTACAGTTTCTATTCGATCTATATGAGCGAGCAGGGTTACGATAAAACCCAGATAGGTCTGTTGTGGGCGCTGGGGGTGGTGGCGGAGGTGCTGATGTTTTTGGTGATGCATCGGCTGTTAGGCTGGATTGGACTGCGGGTGATGGTACAGCTTGGGATGGCGGTTTGTGCGCTGCGTTGGCTGATGATCGCATTGCTACCCGATCAGCTCTGGGCGGTGCTGCTGGCGCAGCTGTTTCATGCGGTTACCTTTGGCTGCTTGCACGCGGCGGGTATTGCCTTAGTGCACCACTTTTTCCCTGCTTCGCATCAGGGGCAGGGGCAGGCGCTCTACAGCAGTATCGGTTTTGGCGTTGGCGGCGCTCTGGGTGCTTTTCTTAGTGGCTGGATCTGGAATCAGTACGACGGCACGACCATGTTCCTGTTTGCTGTATTCATCTCGTTGCTTGGTTGGCTGTTAGCCTGGCGCGGAATCCGAGTCGGCGACTAAGCTTTCTACTAGTATAAATATATCCATCATAGGATTGTTTTTGTTAACTTGTTGCGGTTTGGTATAAGATCAACGCAGGTGCACAATTTAGGAGCGTTGCGATGAAGTTCAGCATAGATCTTGATATAACCCCTGAAGAGTTCAGGCGTGTGCTGGGGTTGCCCGATGTGCAGGAACTGCATCAGGAGATGTTGGGCAAGGTGCGAGAGCAGATGAGTGCAGAAGGGTTTGACCCCGCGGCTATGTTTAAACTCTATACCAGCGGTTCGGTTGATCAGATGCAGCGGATGATGATGCAGCTGATGAGCAGTTACGCCTCATCCAGCAGCAAGAGTTCCAACAACAATAAAGATAAGCCCTAGCCCTGATTGAACAGGGATTGGCGACAGAGGGATAACAGACTTTGCGTATACTTCGGAAATACACTAACCGCCGGCTCTACGATACTTCGCGTAGTTGTTATATCACCCTGGAGGATGTGCGTGGCCTGGTACTGGAAAATATTCCGTTTCAGGTCCAGGACTCCAAAACCGGAAAAGATCTGACCCGTAATATTCTATTGCAGATCATCAGTGAGCAGGAAGGTGAAGGTGCCGGCATGCTGACTAATCAGGTGCTGCAGCAGTTGATCCGTTTTTATGGCGATAGTATGTCTGGGATGATGGGGCAGTATCTGGAGCAGAGCATTGGTGTCTTCTTGTCGCAACAGGATCGGATTCGAGCGCAGATGGAGTCGATGATTGATGCCACTAATCCGTTGAAAATGATGAACAAGCTAGCCGGGGGTAATATGTCGATGTGGAGCATGTTTAAACCGGGGTCAGAGCAGGCAGCTGAATTTGAACCTGACCCGGTGCCAGAATCAGAATCAGAACCAGAACCAGAACCAGAGCCTGCGGTGGTGAAAAGTAAACCCAGAGCCAAGGCGCCGGCGAAAAAGAAGTGAGCTAACGACTACTACAGGCCTAGCTGGTTAAGGTCTGAAGTGATGACGAAAGCCGGACGCTGTCTGGCTTTTTTTGTGGTGCGCCAGGCATGGCGCGTAGCGCCGTGACTGGCGCTGTTCCG
>CAXBEA010000084.1:0-16839 GCA_963974645.1 uncultured Neptunomonas sp.
GAATATCTCATTACTACATCTTGTGGCAAGAGGAGCTAACCGTCTACCCCGCTTCACTAAATCAACAGGCCGCTGTTTCTTTTAGTGTTCTTACCTTTGAAATGTGTAAGAACTGCGGCGGTTGCCACGACTAATAGATGGGTGCTGACTGGATGCGGTAAATTCAGCTGTTTGCTGGGACCCGTTTTCGCGTGGATCTACACATTGCAGGGTTGATAGATCTACACATTGCAGGGTTGATAGATCTACACATTGCAGGGTTGAGAGGGGAATCACTATGGGGCTGAGGAATCGGGATATGGATCTGTTACGGCAAGGGCTGCAAAAGCCGCGATTGAGCTCAACGCTATGACGCGGCTGATATTGGCAGGTGGCGGGCATGCCCATCTATTTGTCCTCGAACAGCTGGCATTGCAGCCACGTGATGATCTGGAGGTCGTGCTGATAACCCCCTCTTATCTACAGTATTACTCGGGGATGGTCCCCGGATGGATGGCGAGGCATTATCACGAGGATCAGTTCGCTATCGACCTGCGCCCCTTGCTGGAGCGAGCGCGGATCACCTTTATCGAGCAGCCCTTGGCGGGTATCGATGCTGGGCGTCGGGAGGTCTGTCTGGCCGCTGGAGAGCGGATCAGCTACGACCTGTTGTCGCTGGATATCGGCGCTGAAACCGATACAAGTTGGCTGGAATCCCTGGGACCAAAGCTGCTGCCGATCAAACCGCTGGGCGATTTTGCCCGCCACTGGCAGGCGTTGCTGAGTCTTGAAGCGGGCACCAACCTTGAACTGGCGATTGTAGGGGGCGGTGCGGCCGGTCTTGAGTTGGCATTGGCTGCGCAGCAGGGCCTGAAGCAGCGCGGCTTAGCGGCTCAGGTCTGCCTAGTTACCGGTGACGCGGGGGTTATCGCAGGGTTTCCCTGCGGGGTTCGGCTGCGGGCCGAAAACGCACTGCGGCGCGCCGGTATTCAGGTTATTAAGCGACGCGCGGTGGGCAGCAACGGAGGCCTGTTATTGAGTGACGGTTCTAGCTTGAATCCCGACTATGTGATCGCGGCGATGGGCAGTAGGCCTCATCCCTGGTTATGCCTGTCGGGCCTTGAACTGGATTCCAAGGGTCATGTGCTGGTCGATCGCTTTCACCGCAGCCTGTCGCATGCCGAGGTGTTTGCGGTGGGTGATGTCTGCAGCCGCAGCGACAGACCCCTGGCCCATTCCGGGGTTAATGCCGTCCGGGCAGGACCGGTGCTGGCGCAAAATCTGCTAGCAATGATCGACGAACGGCAGCTAGTGCCTTACGATCCTCCGCAGCGATCGCTTTACCTGTTATCCTGCGGTACCCCTTATGCCATCGCATCCTGGGGCCGTTTCAGTGCCGAAGGTGGCTGGGTCTGGCGTTGCAAAGACTGGATCGATCGGCGCTTTATCAGACGCTTCTCGTGCCGTGCGTCGTAGCCACGAACCGGCGATTGATCACACCGGGAGCTGGCAGCGTCAACACTTGCACTGCAGACCTGCCCGAGCATCGGGTGAACAATAGCTATAGCAGAGAGTCACTTAATGGCTAGCACTAACAATGGATAGAACCGCCGCCGCCAGCAATCCCGTACAGGATGAATTGCCCCCCCTGGATGATCCGCTGTATCTGCAAGCGCTGCGCCTGCAAATGCTAAAATTTGCCGTACTGCAACTAGGGGATGAATCCCTGGCGGAGGAGGCGGTGCAGGAGGCGCTGATGGGGGCGCTCAAAAATGCGCACGCCTTTGCACGGCGCGCAGCCCTGAAAACCTGGGTATTTGCGATTCTGCGCAACAAAATTATCGATATCCTACGTCGCCGGAAACGGCTGGTGGAAGCCAGTCGGCTGCTGGGAGATGGCGCCAGTGATGAGGCCGTTGATACGCTGTTCGATGCCCGAGGCTATTGGCATGCCGAAGAGCGCCCCGGGGCTTGGAGTCAGCCCGCCGAGGATACCCGCAATCAACAGTTCTGGCGGGTCTTCGAAGCCTGCCTGGACGGCTTGCCGGAAACCCAGTCCCGGGTATTTATGATGCGCGAATTTCTGGAGCTGGACAGTGACGAGATCTGCCAGACGGAACAGATCAGCGTCAGCAACCTGCATGTCATTCTGCATCGCGCGCGATTGCGGCTGCGCGAGTGCCTGGAAAATAACTGGTTCCTCGACGGAGAACGGCCATGATGAATTGCAAACAAGCCACGCGCCTGCTCTCAGATGCGCAGGAGCGTCCGCTGAGCTGGTCGGAGCGACTGGCGGTCAAGCTGCACATCTCGATGTGCAGCGGTTGCAGAAATTTTGCTTCCCAGATGCCCAGCCTACGCCAGATCGCCCGCGCCTACGCCAAGTCCACTGTGGGCGAGGCCGAGTCCGCGTCAGACAATCCTCCCGCCGATACGCCACCCAAGCCCCCATCCGATACGCGATCCTGAACCAGGCAGCAGTGTCGGTCTAAAGCCCAACCTACAGCTAATCCCTGTGGGTCGGCGCACTCCGCTCCCGACGGGCTTGCTGTACTTCCCTCATCCCACTTTCCACATCCCACATCCCACTTTCTACATCCCACTTTCCACATCCCACTTTCTACATCCCACATCCCACATCCCTGTGGGTCGGAATTTATTCCGGCAATGTTGGTTCCAGACTGCGTTGGGCTAAAGCCCAACCCACAAACAGACGCCAGCAGCATGGCAGAGTTTTGTGGGTCATCAGCAAATAAGTTTCGAGTGGCTGTAAGAAATAGCCCCCGGTACACGACTATTGATCAGCAACACACAATCAGTCAGTTAATTTATTAATCCAGGGCAAGTAACAGGAGTCCATTATGTTTATGCCGACGATAACCTCGATGACGCAGCCACTTGGCGTTGCATCACTACAGATAGCGCCACTCGCGTTCCCCCTACTGAGGGCTCCCGCATGAAGAAGGCGCTATTACTGGCTGTGTTCATCCTGATCGCAGCATTATTCTTCCATTTCGATCTGCACCAGTTACTGACCCTGGATGGACTCAAGGGCGGTATCGAGGAGTTCCGCCGCTGGCGAGATATGGATCCGCTGCTGGTGACGGGTGCCTTTTTTGCGGTTTATGTCGCTGTAGCCGCCCTTTCTCTCCCCGGTGCGGCGATTCTGACCCTGGCGGCGGGGGCGTTGTTTGGGCTGGTCTGGGGGACCCTGCTGGCCTCTTTCGCCTCCAGTCTAGGCGCGCTGCTGGCGTTTCTGGCCTCCCGTTACCTGCTGCGCGACAGCATCCAGGCGCGCTTCGGTCAGCGACTGAAGGCGTTTAATGAGGGGATCGCCAAGGAGGGGGCCTTCTATCTGTTCACCCTGCGGCTGGTGCCGGCGGTGCCTTTTTTTGTGATCAATCTGTTGATGGGACTGACGCCGATTCGCGCCCTCACTTTTTACGGGGTGAGTCAGGTAGGGATGCTGATTGGCACCCTGGTCTACGTCAACGCAGGTACCCAGTTGGCGCAACTGCAGAGTCTGACCGGGATCCTGTCGCTGCCACTGATGCTGTCACTGGTGCTGTTGGGGCTGTTTCCGCTGCTGGCGAAAAAGCTTCTCGGCATCGTCCAGCGCCGTCGCGTTTATGCCCGCTGGCAGCGCCCGCGTCAGTTTGATCGCAACCTAGTCGTCATCGGTGCCGGTGCCGGCGGTCTGGTGACCGCCTATATTGCCGCCGCAGTCAAAGCCAAGGTGACCCTGGTTGAAGCGCACAAGATGGGCGGCGATTGCCTCAACTTCGGCTGTGTGCCCAGCAAAGCCCTGATCAAGAGCGCCAAGCTGGCGCAGCAGATGCGTCACGCCGACCGCTACGGCCTGGATGCGGCGCAGCCGTCATTCTCCTTCCGCAAGGTGATGGCGCGAGTGCATGAGGTGATCCGGGCCATCGAACCCCATGACAGCATCGAGCGCTACACCGACCTCGGGGTCGATGTCCAGCAGGGCTACGCGAAGATCATCACCCCCTGGGAGGTGGAGATTCAGCGCACCGATGGCAGCACCGAGCGGCTCACCACCCGCAATATCGTGATCGCTGCGGGAGCACGGCCGCTGGTACCGCCACTACCGGGCCTGGATGAGGTGGGCTATGTCACCAGCGACACCCTATGGGATGAGTTTGCCAAAAGAGATGAAGCACCGCGCCGTCTAGTGGTGCTCGGTGGTGGTCCTATCGGCTGTGAGTTAGCCCAGAGCTTTGCACGGCTGGGATCCGAGGTCACCCAGGTGGAGATGGCCCCACGGATTATGATCCGTGAAGATGAAGAGGTGTCAGCACTGGCGGCAGCCTCGCTCGAGCAGGAGGGCGTTCGGGTCTTGATCGGTCACCGCGCGCTGCGCTGCGAACGCGACGGCGAACGCAAGTTTCTGGTGGTCGAGCATCAGGGCGAAACCCAGCGGATCGAATTTGACGACCTGCTATGCGCGGTCGGCCGGGTGGCACGCCTCGAGGGTTACGGCTTGGAGATGCTGGGTATCGAAACCCAGCGTACCATCACCACCAACGACTATCTGGAAACCCTTTACCCCAACATCTACGCGGCGGGCGACGTGTCCGGGCCGTACCAATTTACCCATACCGCCGCCCACCAGGCCTGGTATGCGGCGGTCAACGCACTGTTCGGCCAACTGCGTAAATTCAAGGTCGATTACCGCGTGATCCCCTGGACCACCTTTATCGATCCAGAGGTCGCGCGGGTCGGGATCAACGAGCAGGAGGCGATTGAGCAGGGAATCGCCTATGAGGTCACCCGCTACAACCTGGATGATCTGGATCGCGCCATTACCGAAAGCGCAACCCAGGGCTTTGTCAAAATTCTGACCCAGCCCGGCAAAGACCGCATCCTCGGGGTGACCCTGGTAGGGGCCCACGCCGGTGAGATGCTGCCCGAGTTTGTGTTAGCGATGAAGCACGGACTGGGATTAAACAAAATTCTCGGCACTATTCATGCCTACCCTACCTGGGCCGAGGCCAACAAATATGCCGCTGGGGAATGGAAGAGGGCCCACGCACCGGCTTGGGTCTTCAGCTGGTTAGAACGTTATCACGCCTGGACACGAGGAACACGCTATGTACCACAAGCTACGAATCACACTGCAACAACTACTGATATTAACGACCTTGAGCCTGCTGTCAGCGCAATCCGGCTGGGCAGCCGTGATTGATCATGGAGACTGGGATCGGTTATTAAAGGCGAGCGTACAGGTGATCGATGGTGGTCAGGCCACGCAACTGGACTATACGACCATGGCGCAGCAGCGGGCGCCTCTGAACGCCTATCTGCAACGGTTAACGGCGGTATCTCGGGATGAGTTTGATCGCTGGCCGCACTCCGAGCAACTAGCGTTCCTGATCAACGCCTATAACGCCTGGACCGTCGAGCTGATCCTGCGAGCCTGGCCTGATATCAGTTCGATCAAAGAGCAGGGTAGCCTGTTTAGCTCGCCTTGGAGCAAGGCCTTTGTCCCGTTGCTGGGGGAGACCCGTTCCCTGGACAATATCGAGCACGAGCTGATTCGAGGGTCGGGCCGCTACCAGGAGCCGCGTGTCCACTTCGCGGTCAACTGTGCCAGTATCGGTTGCCCGGCGCTTCGAGCCGAAGCGTATCAGGCGGCAACGCTGGATGCCCAATTGGAGCAGCAGGCGCGGCTATTTCTGGCCGATCGCAGTCGCAACCGAGTGCGTGACGGCGAACTGCAGCTCTCTGCCATCTTCAAATGGTACGGCGATGATTTTGCTGCCGGTTGGCGTGGAGCCGGTTCGCTGGCTCAGTTTTTGGTGCTCTACGCCGACGCGCTGGGGTTGAGCGCAACCGAGCAACAGCAACTTCAAGCGGGGCAGCTGGAATTGGACTTTCTGGACTATGACTGGCGTCTTAACGCGGCGTCCCGTTCGGCGTTGTAAGTTAACAGGGAGGAGCAGTCACTAGACTGCTCAGATTAGCCCACCTGATCTGTATGTCGATGAACGCCGAGGGCCTACCGGTAGGGCTCTTTGCCCCCAGCCGCTAGTCAAATTCAGGCGCAGGCCCTCGGTTTTCGACCCGAGCAATACAACTGCTATACGCTGAAACCAGGAACGGTACCAGATACGTCAGCAGTGCTTTTAACCAATGCTGGGCATCCATGGTGCCGGCAAAGATCAACTCACCATGATTGATCAGCATCAGTACCGTACCGACCAATAACGCTATCTTTAACGCACGTATTGCGATGCTTCTGTCACTTAGAATTAACCTCAAGTGCTGCATGATCTGCCTTCAAAGGTATCCGCGGCTCCGGTCCGCTAGGTTTCGTATCGATTCTCAAGCTCAGCGCTTGCCTGCACGCCCACTAACGCAGGCAGCCAAAGGCATCTTCAATCAGTTCTTCAATCTGAGTATCGTCATCATTGGCGCGGGCATAAGCGCGCAACCCCATCACCTGCATCTGTAGATAACGCGCCAAGCGCTTAGGATCCTCACCACTGTCAAGCTCTCCCGCCTCTATAGCCTGTGCCAATAGCTGGGCAAACGCCTCCTCAACGACAGCCAGTAAGCGCTGCGTCTCTGCCAGCAGCTCGGCATTATCCTGAGTCAGTTCAGAGATGGTTTTCATCAGCATACACATGCCACTGGGCGCAGATCGGCGACTGCCAAGCACCGCCTCTGTCACAAACAGCTTTAATCCATCCAGTGGCGAAGAGCAGGTTTGGACACAGGCGGCCAACCGCGCCAGACCGGCATCGGCATAGCACTGCAGCGCCTCTTTAAAGAGCCCCTCTTTACTGCCAAAACTGGCATAAATACTCCCCGGACGCATATCCATAACCTCCTGGATATTACGCATCGAGGAGGCATGAAACCCTTTTTCCCAGAACAACTGGGTCGCCTTCAGGACCACATCCTGACGCACATGTTTCGTCGCATTAACCATAATCGCACCTTTGAACAATCGTTCAATATTATCTTGAACAACTGTTCAAGTCCAGATAGAGTGGTATTTCAGATCCCCCCTGAGTACCGAAAACTAAGTACCGAAAACTAAGTACCGAAAACTATTGAGCCCATGCGCTGGAGATACGATGAAAAAATTTACCATTCATACCCTGGAATCCGCACCTGAAGCCAGCAAGCCGTTGCTGCAGAAATCACTGCAGGGGTTCGGTATGATCCCAGGCCTACATGGCGTCATGGCCGAATCCCCCGGCCTACTCGAAGGCTATCAGCTGCTGCATAAGCTGTTCCAAGACACCTCGTTTGATGCAGAAGAACTCACGGTGGTATGGCAAACCATTAACGTAGAACATGAATGTCACTACTGCGTCCCCGCCCATACCGGCATCGCCCACATGATGAAGGTTGACCCGGCGCTCACCGAGGCATTGAGAAACGGCGCCGCCATGCCCACCGAAAAGCTACAGGCGCTGCATGACACCACCCTCTCCATGCTGCGTAATCGAGGCAACCTCTCCAGCACCGATCTGGAAGCATTTTACGCAGTAGGCTACGGCCAGCAGCAGTTATTGGAAATCGTCTTGGGGATGGCGCAAAAAGTGATGAGCAACTACGTCAATCACATCGCCCAGACCCCTACCGATGAAGGATTCAAGCAGTTTGCCTGGCAGAAATAGGCCCTAACTTTCGACTAAAATGTGGCTCCGGCCGCATTTTTTTATTGGAACAAAGGCCCTTGTTATAGCAGGGAATTGATACGTCGCTAACGATTGGATTTGATGTCTACGGAACCCTCGTGGATCCGGTAGAGATGGGTCAGCACTTACAGACGTTAGTCGGTGATCGGGCGAACGAATTTGGCCAACTATGGCACGACAAAAAAGTAGAATATGCTTTTCCCAGGGGACTGATGCAGCAATATCAGGACTTTGGTGTCGATCCCACCAACCCTGTGGCATGACTCTAGCCCAGAGGCACTGCTGACTTCCCATGAATTGTCGGGTTGTATCCGACAGCGGCTTGAAAAACTGCCAACATTGCAGCCTGCAGTATTCACCCTGAAGGAACTCGAAGATCATAGTTTTGATGATGTTTGTAATATTCTTGATACCAGTGCCTCTAATGTTCGGGTCTTATTACATCGAGCCCGTATTAGCCTGTACGGCATGATTGAGCATTTTCAAGCGAGCGGTGAATGTTAAAATGTAGCGAGATCGTAGCGCAAGCGAGTGATTATCTGGAGAAAGAGTTGTCATTTTCACAGCGTCTCCAATACCAAACACATCTGCTGATGTGTAGCAATTGTCGCCGTTTTAGCCGCCAGTTTTCCGCAGCCGTGATAATGATCCGGCAGCTGCCACCGACATCCGTCGCCAAACAGCGTCTCGACGAGGTTAAAACCAAAATCGATAATCTATAGCTAGATGAATCCATAATTTATTTAATATAAACCTATGGGCCTGCTATGAAAGAACCCTGCTTTTGAGGGTTTACCCCCCGATGCTAGTAACGAAAAAATGCGCCGACCTGAGTGCCCTAAACCATGAAATCAAACCTCCGTCAGGATCCGGTTCTCCCTCTAAGCACCGGTGACATCAAGGTGAAAAAAGATCTCTTTAAACAAAAGTGGCTAATGGCTTTCAACTGCCGCCTTTGTTGGAAAGTGACGGTCCGGGTGTTTATCTCGATTCTCTGTATCGAGGGGGCGATCCTGTTTTTTTCGATTGATAACTTCAAGCAGGATCGTGAAATGGAGCTTGAGCGTGAAGCGGTCGTTCTAATGCGAGCCATTCTGCGCGCAGCTGATACCAATGGCGAACTCTCATCCAGTCTTGCAGAAATCGCTATGAAACTTCGCGCCAATTCTGTTCTGCTAGGTGCAGCTGTTTTCGCCAAAAACGGTCGCATGCTATTTAGCTTTGGCGAACAGCCCGCTGCTTTCGAAGATATTGGTCACGGAGAAAGTACCGCTACGCGTCACAGTTTCCCAGAAAACATCCAACGCCTTGACCTGCTGTGGCCTCCCCAGCAGCTCAAGGCGCCATATTTCGTCGCAGCAAGAATTGATCGCAGTGAAATTGACCAGCAAACACAAGCCTTCATAGGACGCATTATCGGTTTAGTGCTGTTGATCTCGGTATTTGTAACCGGGGTCTGCTTGCTGGTATTGGAGAGCTTAATATTTTCGCCTATTCGAGAACTCAACAGGCGGATGTGTCTGGCGGGATCAGATCCAAGCCACCCAAGTCGTCATGCTATGCATAACGCCCAACAGGACGAATTGGGTGATATCGTCCGGACTTTCAATACAATGCTTTGCGAATCAGACGCAAACCTTAACAAAATCAGAACCCAACAACTGGCGCTAAAGCAGCACGCTGAGGATCTCGATGCCAAGGTTCAGGATCGCACCCGCGAAGTCCTGGAAACACAACTCAAGCTGATCCAGCGCCTGGGACGCGCTAGCGAATTTCGCGATAACGAGACGGGCAACCATATCATCCGCATGAGTCGCAGTTGTCAGTTGCTGGCGCTTGCCGCTGGCCTGAATGAAGAACATGCCGAATGTATTTTACACGCCAGTCCGATGCATGACGTGGGTAAAATTGGTATCAGAGATGAGATCTTGCTAAAACCAGGAAAACTCACCGAAGACGAATTCGAAATCATGAAATGCCACGCCGAGATTGGCGCAGATATCATCGGTGTCCACCAATCCCCCGTCTTAGAAATGGCTAGAACCATTGCCCTGTGCCATCACGAAAAATGGGATGGATCCGGTTATCCAAGGGCGCTTGCAGGAGAAGACATACCCATTGAAGCACGCATTGCCGCCATCTGTGATGTGTTTGATGCATTGACATCAATACGCCCCTATAAGAAAGCCTGGTCGGTTGAAGATGCTATTGGATATCTGAGACAACAGGCAGGAAAAGGATTTGAACCGCGCCTGGTTGAGCTTTTTATTCGCCTTATCCCTGAAGTATTAGTGATAAGGGACGACTTTGCTGATCCAGGACCCGCTTGAAACGGTAACACCTGCGTTGGAGTAACTCGTTAGCATCAATGGCTGTCCTAAACATTGTGATTAGACCCACCTCTCAGCGGCCTCGTCTCAGTCGCGTATCCATCTGTTGAGGTGCCGCAATTGCTAGCGTTTTAACCGTCAAGTCATCCGGCGATGTTCGAACGAACAACATCAATCGTAACAAGCCACTGAGATACGACTCTATATTTTTAGAAGAGTTTTAGAAGCGCTCGACAACCTAATTAACGAATCAAGAGGATGACTTATGTGCAGCACACCTAAAGGTAAAAGTGGTCCGGTCAAACCGCAGCACTCCATCTCCGGAATCAGCGCCTCACTTTCGAGCGAACAGTATCGGACGATGGTAGAGCGATCAAATGCGGCCTATGAGCGCCGATCACAGCGCAGAGCCATGGAGGCGGCTTTGTCAGCCAAAGCATCCCCTACAACAGCGCTGGCTGATAAAAAACAGCGTTCCGGACTAGCTTCACTAATGCGTTATCTACTAAGCCTGCTGCATATCTCAATAGCGCCACGTCAGAAAGCATAGCGCTTCAGACACAGCTAAATAAGCGGGGTCGTACCGGGTTATTTACAACAGACCAGCATGCACCTTGGTTTCATACACTGCCCTCTGATACGAGTAAGTACCTTGTTGACAGGGCATCAACACTATCCGTAAAGAGTCTCTCGATGTTAAAAACCACGATCCTGTACAGTGTTGTGATGCTTCTCTTTAGCGGCTGCGCCAGCATCGACAATCCGGACCCCTATGAAAGCCTGAATCGCAAAGTCATGCGCTTTAACGACAGCGCGGACCGATGGGTCCTCAAGCCTGCTGCCAAAGCCTATACCTTCGTCACGCCAGTACCGGTACGCAACTCCATCCATAATTTTTTTAATAACCTGGGTTACCCAACGGTCGCACTCAATCAATTGCTGCAGGGTAAAGGCGAACTGGGTCTAAAAGACAGCGCACGCTTTCTGATCAACAGCACCCTGGGCATCGTCGGCTTATTTGATGTCGCTACAAAGATGGGGCTAGAAGCCCACGAGGAGGACTTCGGCCAGACCTTCGCCACCTGGGGTGCTGGCAGCGGGGCTTACCTAATAATCCCCTTTTGGGGGCCGGTCACGACCCGGTCGGGTATCGGTGACATTGGCGCGAGTTTCACCTATCCGGTTCGTTATGTTGATGATGTGGCTACGCGAAATACGCTAATGGGTGCCTGGGCGGTCGATAAGCGGGCCTCTTTATTAGCCGCGGAGAGCTTAATTAGTGGCGATCGTTACCAATTTATCCGCGACGCCTACTTACAACGGCGAAAATTTTTAATTGAAGACGGATCCATTGACGTCGATCCGTTTATTGACAACAACTAATTGTCCGAGCCCACAAGAGAAGCAATGGAATGAACGTCCCCTTACCCGCCTGCCGTCTGTCTATGTCGAAGCACTATCGGCGCTGCCTTAAACAACCCATTGCGATTATAACAACGGTGTTGATGTTGTGTGGCCTGGCGCTCTATCACGCCCGCGACTTCACTTTCGACGCTTCGGCCGACACCCTGATTTCGAAAAACGATCCCGAGTTAATTATCTATCGTTCGATGGTTAAGAATTTTGGTGACGCCCCTTTTCTGGTACTCACCTATACCCCCAAAAAAGGTCCACTGCTGATTCCCCGGCATCTGCAAAAGATTAAGGAGCTGGAGGCCGCGTTACTTGAACTCGATGGCATTAAGTCTCTCACTTCTATCCTCGATGCTCCGCTATTGCGCAGCCCGCCGATGCCGATATCAGAACTGGCCAAAGGGTTTAATAATTTGCGCAAGGGCGGTGTCGATCTTGCCTTAGCGGAGAAAGAGCTAACCTCTAGCCCGCTGTTCAAAGAGCTATTAATCTCCGCTGACGGTCGCACCACCGTTATTCGCATCGACCTCGTGGAGGATGAGGCGCTCGAGCAGATCCGCACGCAAAGAGATCAGCTTGATCAACAACCGATGAGAAACGCGGATCAGCAAGCACGACTCGAAACCCTCCAGGATCAATACAACGACCAAAACGAACGTGATAAGGCCGCTCGACAAGCACTCATCGCCGACATTCGCGCGCTTCGAGATCGAGAGTCCGACGATGCGCAAATCTATCTGGGGGGCGTCCCCATGGTCGCTGCCGATATGATCGATTTTATTCGCAGCGACATGCTGCTGTTTGGTGCCGGAATACTGGCCTTAACTCTGATCTCATTATGGGTGTTCTTTCGCCGGCTGCGCTGGGTGTTCATCCCACTCGGCACCACCGCAGTGACGCTATTGCTAATGATTGGTTTGCTGGGTTATCTGAAGCAGCCGGCCACCGCCATCTCGTCGAACTTTATCTCTTTGTTAGCCATTATTACGATCTCTTTTACCATCCATCTGATCGTAAGGTATCGCGAACTTCGGCTTGAAAACTTTTCCGATGATCACTCCGCACTGGTCTTTGAAGCGATGCGTTCCAAACTTGCACCCTGTATTTATACGGGACTGACCACGGGGGTCGCTTTCGCTTCGCTGTTAACCAGTGATATCAAACCGGTGATCGATTTTGGATGGATTATGTGCGTCGGGATTGTGGTCTCTTTCCTGGTCACCTATAGCTTTTTCGCCAGCATTTTAGTGCTGCTGCCCAAAGGTAAAGCGAGCGCCACCCTGAACCGCCAGCCCACAGTGACACTCTGGCTAAGCACCCTGACCCTTAACAATGCGAGTGCACTCATAGCCTTTGCCGGGGTCAGCCTGCTTATAGGGCTGTACGGCATCTCAAAAGTCAGTCTCGACAACCGTTTTATTGAATATTTCAAAGTGGGCTCGGAAATACGTGATGGCATGACCTTTATTGATCGCGAACTCGGCGGCACCATTCCTCTGGATATCGTTATCGATGTGCCACCTTTTAACCCTGAGGGCTCAGCCGTTGAAGACGATCCCTTCGCCGCCGTCGAGGCCGAGAGTTTTCCCGAAAAATACTGGTATACCCCGGATAAAATTAGAATCCTGGCTGACTTTCAGCGTTATCTAGACTCGCGCGACGAACTGGGAAAAACCCTATCACTGTCGAGTCTGGAGATGATTGCGAGGGATTTTAATGAGGGCAAAGCACTGGATACGTTACAACTGGTAGCGGTTTTAAATGCGATTCCGGAAGATTTACGCAACGCCTTGATCTCCCCCTATGCCTCGCCGCACACCGGCGAACTGAGAATCTCATCACGCCTCCACGAAACAGGCCCGGCATTCTCGCGTGAAGCGCTTATTCGCGATATAGAGCGCTACGCTGTGGACGAGTTGGGGTTACAGCCCGATGCAGTCCATGTCACGGGGATGACGGTACTGTTTAACGGCATGCTCAACCAGCTGTTTAACTCTCAAACCTCTACTCTGGTGTTTGTGTTATTGGCGACGCTGATCATGTTTACCCTGCTGTTACGCTCACTGACTTTGGGTCTTCTGGGCTTGGCCCCCAACATTCTTGCGGCGGTCGTCATCATGGCGTTTATGGGCTTTGCTGGCATTCCACTCGATATGATGACGATCACTATCGCGGCAATCGTTATCGGTATCGGTGTTGATGATGCGATTCACTATCTGCACCGTTTTAAAGAGGAGCGTGACGCCGGCGCCAGCGCTCGCGAAGCGGTGGAACGAAGCCATCGCAGCATTGGCAACGCGCTTTATTACACCTCCGTTACCGTCATCATCGGCTTTTCCGTATTGGCATTCTCGAACTTTGTGCCCACCCTCTATTTCGGTGTTTTGACCGCTTTGGCGATGTTACTGGCGCTACTGGCAAACCTAACCGTACTTCCCGCGCTCCTGTTAAAAGTCTATCGCTAGCTATTTCTATCGATAGCTATTGGAGAACCCCTATGTTCCATCCTTACCCTGATCTCCCTATCGTCACTGGCCGCTGGCCGCTGGCAAGGGTAAGGGCAATGTTTGTTGAAAACAGTGCGCAAACCCCACTGGCTGAGATTAATAACGGGCGTGAATATTTCAGAGCCACCCCAAAGGTCTTATACGCCAAGGTGGGCAATAGCCTAGATGAGCGACGAACCAAAGAAATCTAACTGTCCCCCTCCCGGAGCACCCGCGTGGATGGCAACCTTTGCCGATCTGATGACGTTGTTGATGACGTTCTTCGTCCTGCTGTTGTCGTTTTCCGAGATGGACGTGCTGAAATTCAAGCAATTGGCCGGCTCGATGCGCGAAGCCTTCGGGGTCCAAAATCAGATCAAGTCTCAGGATATCCCCAAGGGCACCAGTATTATCGCCCAGGAGTTCAGCCCCGGACGCCCTGAGCCGACGCCGCTGAACGAGGTGCGGCAGTTCTCTACCGATACCACCAAGCGCAGCCTGGATGTCCGGCGCCAGCAGGGAAAAGCTGACTTTATAGATTTGGATTCCGGTGAGGTTCAGGAGCTACGGCAGCAGCAGGAGGCTGAGAATCAGTCGCAGGCCGAAGTGGATGCGTTGACTCTGGCGATGGCGCTACAGGAGGAGATTGGGATGGGAAGTATTGGGGTTGAAACGCGTGCCAGCAAGGTGATTATCCGAATACGGGAGCAGGGCACATTCACCTCGGGCTCTGCGGAACTAAACGCGATTTTCGTTCCTGTTATCGCCAAGATTCGAGATCTGCTGCTAAATATTTCTGGCGCAGTATCGATTGAAGGGCACTCCGATAATGTACCCATCGTCACTGCAGCGTTCCCATCCAACTGGGCGCTGTCTGCTGCTCGGGCGCTGTCGGTCGCCCAGGAGCTGTTTACCGATCCGCGTATCAATCAGTCACGCTATCAGGTCATTGGTTTCGCCGACACCCGGTCGTTGCTGCCGAACAGTTCATCTGCGAACCGGGCTCAGAACCGCCGGGTCGAGATCGTAATTCAGAAGGGTAAGGATGAAGCACTGTTTAATCGTCTGCCGAGCGCTCCGAATGGGTTAGATATCCAGGCGCAGGAACTGAATCCGGACGATATTTTTTAGGCCGCGCCTCAGAATGACCATTGCCTGTATCCGTCTTGATCGCGAGTACGCCTATCGAGGCGTGCGGATGCTATTCGTGGCGATGCCCGTCTGAAAGAACAGGGTGTAACGTATCCTAGCCAACGGCGTCTGATGTGGGCAGAGGCGGTATTTATAGGGTCGTAGCGGTGACGAGGGTGATGGCACTGTTTGAGAAGGCATCGTCAAAGGACGGTGCCTTAGTGACGTAATCGGGACAGGAACAGTAACGATGAAGGGATCACGTATAAAGGTTTCTACAAGTCAAAGGTGTAGCTAATCAAGCAGCAACAATTCGACCTTTGGTATGCGCTTAATCAATGCAACGGAGTCAAAACTAATGGAAATGTTATCTGTTCTGCGGGTGATGGAAATCATGACCTATCTCTTTATTTCTCTCGTAGCTATGGCCGTGTTCTGGGTTGCCTGTGCCTATGTGCTCGACCGGTTTCAAACCCAGAGCACCCTGAGACGAAATTTTCCGGTATTGGCGCGATTTCGCTATACCTTTGAACATATGGGGGAGTTTTTTCGCCAGTATTTCTTCGCCCAAGACCGTGAGGAGATGCCTTTCAACCGGGCGGAACGCTCCTGGTGTTACCGTGCGGCTAAAGATGTGGATAGCACCGTGGCCTTTGGTTCTACCCGCGATTTACGTCACCCCGGCACCGTATTTTTTATCAACTGCCCCTTTCCAACCCTGACCGAAGATACGATCGCTCCTGCCGCAGTGACGGTCGGGCCCTATTGTCAAAAGCCCTATACCACCCGGTCGTTATTCAACATATCGGGGATGAGCTACGGCGCCATTTCTATCCCGGCGGTCCGAGCCCTTTCTCAAGGCGCCAAAGCGGCCGGCATCTGGATGAATACGGGTGAGGGCGGACTATCGCCCTACCATCTGGAATCGGGCGCCGATATCGTGTTTCAGATCGGCACCGCCAAATTTGGCGTGCGTAATGCGGATGGCGGCTTTGATGAAGCCAAGCTGAGGGCGGTCGCCGACCATGATCAGGTCCGGATGTTTGAGATCAAGCTGAGCCAAGGAGCCAAACCCGGTAAGGGTGGGATCCTGCCGGGGGTCAAAGTCACCGAGGTGATCGCCAGGATCCGTGGTATCAACGTGGGTGTAGATGCCATCAGCCCCAATCGTCATCCCGAAATCGGCAGCGTCGATGAGTTGCTGGATATGGTCCACTACGTCCGTGAGGTCACCGGCAAACCGGTGGGTTTTAAGATGGTGGTCGGGCACGAAGAGTTTTTCGACCTGTTGTGCCAGCACATCACCCAACGCGGTATCGAAAGCGCGCCGGACTTCATCACCATCGACAGCGCTGATGGTGGTACTGGGGCGGCACCCATGAGCCTGATCGATAATGTCGGCATGCCGATCAAGGAAAGTCTGCCACTGGTAGTGGGTATCCTGGAGAAATATCAGATGCGCGAGCGAATTAAGATCTGTGCCAGCGGCAAGTTGATCTCCCCCGCCGAGGTCGCCTGGGCCTTCAGCGTCGGCGCCGATTTTGTTAACTCCGCCCGCGGCTTCATGTTTGCGCTAGGCTGTATTCAGGCCCTGCAATGCAATAAGAACACCTGCCCGACCGGCATTACCACCCATAACAAGAAACTCCAGAAAGGTCTGGACCCGACCAACAAGGCGATTCGGGTTGCCCAGTACGCCAACAACATGCAAAAAGAAGTCGGTATCATCGCCCACTCCTGTGGTGTGCTCGAACCGCGACTCCTGCTACCCAAACACGCCCGTATCGTACTTGAAAATGGCCGCTCCGCGCGCATGGACCACCTGTA
>CAXBEA010000085.1:0-16817 GCA_963974645.1 uncultured Neptunomonas sp.
GCCTAACCGGCCATCATAGTTGTCGCGGACCGGCCAAGATAGTTGACGCCAGACACGGCTCAGATCTATTAGAAAGATCTAACGGTCTGCAAGGTTCCCCCATAGCTGACCAGTTGTCTGAATAGACTGTCCAGCGAAATTGACTGAAAGTGACCAATGCCTGACTACGCCTGATCAGTTTCTTGACCGTCTTCACCAGCGCCTTTATAGCGTTAGTGGCATTGCCTTGTGGATCTTAAATCTCGACGACAATCTCCTTTGACAGCGTTGCAACTCCGCCTGCCATGAGCGAGGTAATGTTGCCTCCAGTGATTTCAAGGTTTACGTTGATGACGCTGGGGGAGGGTGGGAGCATAAGGTAGCCCTGTTCGATACTAAAATGATCTTTTTTGATGGCCATATCTCTATGTAGATAACAGGCTAAGGGGCCTGCAGCCATCCCCGTCGCTGCTTCCTCATTAATTCCGTAACGTGGTGCCAGCATCCTCGCAGAGGCATCTCTGCCTGGACTACTGGTTTCTTCCGTAAAAATATAATATCCAATCAGATCCAAACTTTCGGATATCGAGTGGATTAAGTCAAAATCCGGTTTGATTTGAGACAGTGTCAGCTTGTCTTTGACGCCGACGATAACGAACGAATTTCCTGTATTTACCAGTTTTGGAGCAAGCAGCAATTGTTGCTCGGTGACTCCAATGGAGTCGAGTATAGCCGTGTGATGATTTTCGATATCCTGGTATTTGGGCGCCGCTTGTTCCATAAAAGCCATACCCTCTTTTATCAAGATCTTTCTATTGCCATCGATCGTTTCTTTTGTGAACCAACCCTGGCTGATACGCCCCGATTGCTCGAGATGGCTAAATACAGCGACGGTTGCATGTCCGCAATGGGCAATCTGGCGTGTAGGTGTAAAAAAATCTAACTTGAAGTCGGCAACCGACGACGCCGATACGAACACGGTTTCTGATAGTCCCGCTTTTTTCGCGATGGCTAGCTTTTGTCCATCATCTAAACCATCCGCAGCTAAGACAACCCCCGCAGGGTTACCGCCACTGATGCCATCTATGAACGCATTTACTACATTTATTGTAACTTTCATCATCGTTTCCTTTTAAAATCAAAAGCACAGACGTTTGGTCGCAACTCCGCTTGCCAACCCCGGAAGCTATTGGTTAGCTAAAGGGGCTTAATCCCTCCAAAATGGTTTGCCTGATTCATGCTCTGCCTCCCCCCTGCTGATGCCGATGTCTTTTAGTAGGTAGTCATCCATTTGTGCAAGCTGCCGACGGGTGCGCCAGTTGATCCGCCAACTTTTTAACCGTTTAAGCCATTGCTGCAAAAGCGCTTGTGGTTGCGTTTTTTGGGTTGAATTGCAGAACGTAGATGTCTGAATATTTATTGAGTGTGGGATGCAGTGGTTCATCTTTTGCCCTCGCCGGATCCGGTCTGGATCTCTTTGTCTTCTCTGGTTGCTCTTTGTCTGTTGTTATCTTCATTGAATCTGGTGAGGCAGACAAACGAGTAATTGAGGGATATGATTAAGAAAATCTTATGTATGACAGTGGTCGAATAGCAATGGTCGAATAGAAATGGACAGACTTCCCCCGTTAAAAGCGTTGCGGGCATTCCGGTATGCAGGCGAGGCGCAGAGTTTTAAGTTGGCTGCTGAGCGGTTGCATGTGACTCAAGCGGCGATAAGTCAACAGATTAAAACGTTGGAAGAGTCGCTTGGGTTAGCGCTGTTCCGACGGCTGACGCGGGAGGTTGTATTGACGCCAGAAGGCAAGCAGTTATTGCCTTTCGTGAGTCAGGCTTTTGCTGCATTGGAGCAGGGCGTTGCCGGGCTGGGACAGGATTCTCAGCCC
Source organism: uncultured Neptunomonas sp. (assembly GCA_963974645.1). Lineage (GTDB taxonomy): Bacteria > Pseudomonadota > Gammaproteobacteria > Pseudomonadales > Balneatricaceae > Motiliproteus. The sequence continues at coordinate 1,866 of CAXBEA010000085.1, forward strand.
AATCGGCTGACGCTGAGTGTGTTGCCGTCGTTTGCCGGTCGCTGGTTGGTGCCGCGGCTGGGGCGTTTTCAGCAACAGCATTCAGAGCTGACGATTCATCTGGCGCCTAACCTGGAATTGGCCAAATTCGAGGGGAACGACCTGGATCTGGCGGTACGTTTTGGCCGCGGAAAATACCCGGGGTTGAGCGCGCGGTTACTACAACGAGAGTATCTGCTGCCGGTTTGCCACCCCTCGCTGATCGATCTCGCACAGCCGATAACCGAGCAGTTGGTTCAACTGCCCCTATTAGCCGACGACGCGCCGGATATGGAGAATATCTGGTCTGAATTTGAACATGCTCTAGGTGTGCCGCTACAGCAGGATGCAACCCGACTGCATGTGTCCGATGCCACCATGCTGGTCGAAGCGTTGCTCAGCGGTCAGGGTTTTGCGATGCTGCGTTTTAGCTTGGCGTACGAACTGCTTCAACGCGGACAACTGATCTGTCCGATTCCGATCTACCTTAAGTCGATCTTTGATTATTATCTGGTGGCACCCGAATCTTATTTTCAGCGGCCTAAGGTGCGTCAATTTGAGCATTGGATACGGCGGGAAATAGAGGTGATCGAGGCGAGTTGGCAGCAGTTTTGCGAGGCTCAATTAGGCGGGTCAAACAACCCCGCATAATGAAAGAATTTATCTAGCGTTTACCATCGTAGTGACGGGCTGGGTTAACCCGAGCGATAGGCTGCCACGCGACTATGAGGTCGGTAGGGCGATGGTGATCTGCGCCATTTCGTCGTTTTCTACGGGCGCAGGTTGTGCACAACAGAGCAGCACTTCACCGTCATTGAGGGGCGTGCTTACCGCAGTCGGGTAGCTGACCCGACCCGATACCAGCGTCGCTTTGCAGCTGCCGCACTGGCCGCTTCTGCAGCCGTAGTCCGGCGTTAATCCGTGGGCTTCGGCAAAATCCAGCAGGTTACCGTCGGCTTTGCTCCAAGCCTGTTCGACCAACGTTTGTTGGTCAGAGTTGCTAAAGGTCACCACCGCACTGTCGGCGATGGCGGCGGGGGCCACTGTGGCGGTTGACCGGTCTTCCTGGCGAACCAGGGTCGCAGGCCCAAAGGCTTCAGCGGCGATGCGATGATCGGCGACTCCAAAGCCCTGCAGCAGGTCGTAGATAGCCTGCATAAAATCTGTGGGTCCGCAGAGATAAAAATCGTAATCATCGATAGGCAACACGGCCTGTAGCAACTCTTTGGAAATCCGTCCGTGATGGTTAAAATCCACGCCAAGCTTAACACTGTCGTCGGCCTGGCTTAGCGCCCAGAAGGCACGCACACCGCCGCTTGATGCCTCGCATAGCGTCTTGAGTTCGTCAAAGAATGCGCGTTGCTGGTGCGTGCGGGCCGCACTGATGAAGGTGAGATTACGGGGCGATCGGGTACGTAACTCTTCCTGGAGGGCGTGACGGGCCATCGCAACCATCGGCGTGATACCTACGCCAGCGGAGATCAGCACCGCCGGCCGAGCGCTGTCGGTGTCAAGGGTAAAGCTACCAGCTGGCGCCCGAGCGTCGATCAAGTCGCCAACGGCCAGCGTGTCGTGGACGAAGTTAGAAAATACGCCAGCGGGATGGGCGTCGTTCTGATGGGTTTCCCGCTTTATGCTGAGTCGCAGCCAGGGGTCGCCTGGGGCGCTGGAGAGGGTGTAGGTGCGGATCACTTCGTGACCATCAATCTGTGCCCGGACGGTCAAAAACTGTCCCGCTTTGTGGCGGGAGTGGTGTTCTGCCTTGGGTTGCAGATAGAAGGAACGGATGGCAGCGCTTGTATCTGAATTCTCATCGACAATCTTGACTACCTCGTAAGCCAGCCAGCGTTGGCTGTTGGCCTCGGCCCGTTGGTTGGCGGCGGCCTTTTCCCAGGTGCCGGTCAGTTTCAAGTTGGGTGAATACTGGTCAAAGGACCATTTCAGGTTGAGAGCATTTTTGATCCGCAGGCCGCGCTGGATGTGGAATTGCCACAGCCGTTCCGCGCCATCAAAATATTGGGTTTGGGGTGCATCCCAGAGTATTTCGGTGGTGCCGGTCAGGGTCAGCAGATCACCGCTATCGAAGTCGATAAACAACAGACCGGCTCGAGGGTTTTCCTGAAGATTGCCCAGGGTGTTGAAGTGAAAGTTTCCCAGGTAATCAGGGATGGTCAGCGTTTTGTTGTCATCAACACGGATAAAGCCGGGCAGGCCGCCGCGGTGTGACACGTCTGCACCCTCACTGGCCTCGCTACTGGCATCGCTCCCGCTGTCTGCTGTCGTGCTGGAGGCAAAGCCAGATGTCGCACTGGCGACAAAAAAGGTATCGCTGTTTTGAATCAACTGGATCGCCTGCTCATCGAAGCGATCCAGGGCTTCAATTTGTGGTGCCTGCATGGATGGGGAGCTATCCACCTTCAACTTTCGGGTTTGAATATACTGGGGGCAATTACCGAAGCTTTGATCCACGCTTAGCTTAAAGCTACTAGCTGACACCTGGGTGACTTTGCCCGTCAACCGGTTGCGGCGTCGAGTAGGTAACTCGATGCCCAACAAGCCCAAGCGGGTACCCGTTTGTAATGATTGGGCCAGTGGATCACCGGCCACCGGGGTAGCGTGCAACTGCAGTTCATTCGGAGTGCTGGCGTGCATAAAACCCGGTGCGCCAACCAGAATAGAGGCCCAGGGCCAGCCCTCTTTATCGGCGTGGCCGACAAAAACGAAGGGCAGTTGTTGGTAAAAAGACCGATGTTGGTCCGGCATATGGTCACGAATAATCTGCCTGCCAAAACGCTCCATTTTTTCACGTACGCCGACGCGTGATTGAATGTCCTGCTCACCCCGGTGAAAGGGGGAGAGGGAGTGTATATAGGGAGGTGTGTTCATGACCAGTTACCTAATGGGTGAGGGAAAAAGCCCGGCGACGCTTGGTCTATAAGGACCGCCGGGAAACCTGATCAATTAACCTGCTGACTTAAAGAATCGAGTGTCAGGCGGCCAGACCAACTGCGGTTGATTGCATCGGCACAAAACCGGGCAAACTTTCAAAGCGCTGTAGCCAGGCGCGAACATGCGTGTAATCGTCTAGCGAGACATTGCCTTCTGGCGCGCGGGCTATATAAGCGTAGTTGGCAACATCGGCCAGGGTCGGTTGGTTGCCGGCAAGCCACTGCCGTGATGACAGGTCGTTATCGAGGCGCTGTAACAGGTTGTGTGCAATGGCGATGGCGTTGTCAGGGTCCAGACCGGCACCAAACAGGGTAACCAGGCGCGCACTCGCAGGACCGAAGGCGAGGGCACCAGCAGCGACCGTCAGGTAGCCTTGAACGATGGCGGCTTGCTCCGGGGCCGTGGGCAGCCAGCTGCGACTCGGATCGTATTTACTGGCCAGGTAAACAATGATGGCGTTGGAATCGGACAGGGTGATATCACCGTCTTCCAGCACCGGCACCTGACCAAGGGGATTTTTCTGCAAAAAAACCGACGTTTTCTGCTCACCCTTCATCAGGTCGACGTCGATGATCTCGGCGTTGATACCCAAGAGCGAGAGCATGACCTCGACACGGTGGGCGTGGCCAGACAGGGGGTGGCGGTAGAGTTTGATGGTTGACATGATGGTGTTTCCTATTCGTTGTGGTTGTAGTGATCTCTCCAGGCTATCTTTTCTGACTATTTTTTCAGACGATCCTTTCGGACTATCTGTTTGGGTTACTACAGAATCCGTGCCAAGTATATTATACGTTTAAAAATAAGTACTTATCATTGTGGTAGCATTTGAATAAACTGTGAATCACAAAAAACTGCTAAGCTATTCCCAAAATATTGAGAATTTAGCCATGAAAAAAGATACGCCTGCTCTTGCCGATTGCGATATGACCGCCGACGAGTTACGGCGGCTATTAACCACCCATCAGTTGATACTGGATGCTGCGGGCGAGGGGATCTACGGCTTGGATTGCGAGGGAAAAACCACCTTTGTGAACTCGGCAGCTAACGAGATTTTGGGTTGGCGATATGAAGACGTGCTAGGTAAACCGTTGCACGCTGTCCATCATCACTCCCATGCCGACGGTTCCCACTACCCCCGTGAGGAGTGCCCGATCTACGCTGCACTGAAAGACGGTGAGGTACACCGGGTCGACAACGAAGTGTTCTGGCGTGCCGACGGTAGTTGTGTGCCGGTGGAGTACACCAGTACACCGATCTGGGAGGACGGTGCACTCAAAGGCGCAGTGGTGGTGTTTCGGGATATTTCATCGCGCAAAGAGATGGAATTCCAGCGTCAGCGGGCTTATCAGGAGATATCCAATCTCAAGGAACAGCTGGAGCAGGAACGCGATTATCTGCGCGATGAAATCAACCTTACGGTAAATTTTGGAGAGATCATCGGTGAGAGTCCCGCGCTGAAACGTACCCTGGCACAGATCGAAGCGGTGGCCGATACCCCTACCAGCGTGCTGGTGTTGGGGGAGTCCGGCGCGGGTAAAGAGTCGATCGCCCGTGCTATTCATGCTCACAGCAGTCGCGCGGAACATCCGCTGGTAAAGGTCAATTGCGCATCCATTCCCAAGGAGTTGTTTGAAAGTGAATTCTTTGGGCATGTGCGCGGGGCCTTTACCGGGGCACACCGGGACCGCGTTGGCCGTATGCAGCTGGCCAACAACGGCACCCTGTTTCTCGACGAGGTGGGTGAGATTCCGCTCGATCTTCAGGGCAAGTTATTGCGGGCGCTGCAGGAGCATGAGTTTGAGCGGGTTGGCGATGAAAAAACCGTCACGGTGGATGTGCGTATCGTGGCCGCCACCAATCGCGACCTCGCCGAGGAGGTGAAAAAAGGTAACTTTCGTGAAGATCTCTATTACCGTCTTAGCGTGTTTCCCATCGAGGTGCCGGCACTAAGAGAACGGCAAGCCGATATCATCCCTTTGGCTCGGTATTTCTTGCAGAAAAACTGTCAGCAGTTAGGGCGTGAATTGCCAAAATTAACTCGCCAGCAGTCTGAACGACTACTCAATCACCCTTGGCCGGGTAACATTCGGGAGTTGAAAAACGTCATCGAACGAGCGGTAATTCTTACTCAAGGGAGCAACCTGCGGCTGGACCTGGCGCTGCCCGGCAGCATGGCGCTGTCCAACCAAGCTCCGCAAGAACCTCAGGTAGGCGCCCACTTTCTGACCGAGACCGAAATGCGCACCCTCGAGCGTGCCAACCTGATCAAAGCCATGCGTCACGCCAACTGGAAAGTATCAGGCGCTGACGGCGCGGCAGAGTTGCTCGGCATCAAACCCTCAACGCTGTCCTATCGGTTATCTAATTTCGGCATCAAGCGGAGTGATTTGGTGAGCTAGTCGTGATGGATGTCGTGCTTGGTTTCCTAGCGATCAGAAAGCAGGTGCTGTTGTCATTTTGCTCTAGCCGGAAATCGATACTGAATCCTGCGTTAGCGAACTGGTGATAAGCTAGATCGTTCTGATTACAGAAAGCCTGACCAGACAAGCCGGACGACCGCCAGATTTTGATTTGCTCATGCCAGAAGTGGGCGCGCTCTTGGGTAGTCATCGCAGATTCCTCGAAATAGATGAGAGGAAATCAGTGTGTCGGAGTCAGTGCTTGGAGAATAGGTGCTGATTTAGGGGCGCTTAGGTTATACCTGAAATACTGCATTGTCAGCAAACCGCTAATAAAAAAGTTTGCAGAATCCAGCACAAATTTATGTAGGGTTAATCTCCTAATATCTTAATGAAAGGGTTATAAAAAAGCGCCATGACCTTTGTTTATGTGCGGCTATGCGTTCTGCGGGCATCACCCAGTGTCAACAGAATCTGGTCTACTTTAAAGAATGTAATAGAGAAACGTAATACAGGCTACGGCCTAGAGGAAGAAAAGAGCTGTTTTCTCTGCAGTAGGTAAGCTTGCTCATATGAACGCTATGTCATTAGAGTCAGCAGAAACTACATGGGTAATTTCAACAAAGGAGAAGCAGAGGAAAGGTCAGCTCCGCTGAGTGGATCGCCGTCTTCAGCAAAGCAGCGCGAGGGTAGCCTAGAAGTCCCATCAATCAATCTGCCGAAAGGCGGTGGGGCGATCCGTGGCATCGGCGAGAAGTTTGGTGCCAACCCGGTAACTGGCACGGGCTCCATGACCGTACCCATCGCCACCAGCCCGGGACGATCCGGCTTTGGTCCTCAACTCTCGCTCTCTTACGATTCCGGTGCCGGGAACGGTTCATTCGGTTTTGGCTGGTCCCTGAGTTTGCCCTCCATTACACGGAAGAGCGACAAGGGGCTTCCACAGTATCTCGATGCTGATGAATCCGATGTCTTTCTGCTCTCTGGCGCCGAGGATCTGGTGCCCGTTCTTAATCAGGACAAGACTCGATTCAACGATGACACCTCCGCCCCGGATTACCTTATTCATCGCTATCGACCGCGTATCGAGGGTTTATTTGCGCGCATTGAGCGTTGGACGCGCCGGAGCGACGGTGATATCCACTGGCGCACGATCTCCCGGGACAACGTCCTTACGGTCTACGGCAAAGATGCTAACTCACGCATTGCTGATCCCGACGATCTAGAGCATATCTTCACGTGGCTGATCTGCGAGACCCGTGACGACAAGGGCAACGCCATCCTCTACCAATACAAGACCGAAGACGGTGTCGGCGCTGATCTTTCTCGCGCCCATGAGCGCAATCGGGGCGGCGCCGCCGATCCTCGGCGCACCGTCAACCGTTATCTCCAACGTATCCGCTACGGCAATCGGGTATCTCTGCTGAGTGATGCCGGTCACCGGCCGCGCTTTCTGAACGATGCGCAGGTACTCAATGCCGGCTGGATGTTTGAAGTGCGCTTCGATTATGGCGAACACGACCGGGAAGCGCCACGGCCGGGAGATACTGGCCCGTGGCATTTTCGTGCCGATCCGTTCTCGAACTACCGCGCCGGCTTCGAGGTGCGCACCACACGTCTGTGCCGCCGGGTGCTGATGTTCCACCATTTTCCTGACCAGGATGACGTACGCAACGATTGCCTGGTGCGCTCCACCGACTTCAGCTATTCCCACCAGCAAGTGCCCGAAGCCGCCCACAACCCCATCTATACCTTCGTGCGCGCCGTTACCCAGAGCGGCTACCAGCGCAACGGCGAAGGGTACCTGAAACGCAGCTTGCCGCCGGTCGAGTTCGAGTACACCGAGCCGGTTGTACAGGACAGGGTGGAGGAGGTAGATGCCAGCAGTCTGGAAAACCTCCCTGTCGGCATGGATGGCGCGAGCTATCAGTGGACCGATCTGCACGGGGAAGGCATCCCCGGCATTCTGACCGAGCAGGCGGGCAACTGGCTGTACAAACGCAATATCAGTCCGGTGAGTAAACCGTTGGTGGCGTTTGCACCGCTCGAACAGGTTGCCAGCAAACCCAATATGGCGCTCGCGTCAGGCGCCCAGTTTATGGATCTGGACGGTGACGGGCAGCTGGAACTGGTCATGCTCGACGAGCCCACGCCCGGCTTGTTTAAACATGATGATGACGAAGGCTGGCAGTCGTTTCGTCCGTTCAGGTCGCGACTCAATCGTGACATGCGAGACCCCAACCTGAAACTCCTGGATCTGAACGGCGATGGCCACGCCGATGTATTTATCACCGAGGACGATGCGTTTGTCTGGCACGCCTCCCTGGCCGAGGCGGGCTTCGGGTCGGCCCGCCGCGTTGTCCAAGCACTGGATGAGGAGAAAGGCCCACGCATGGTGTTTGCCGATGGCAGCCAGTCCATCTATACCGCCGATCTCAGCGGCGACGGCCTCACCGATCTGGTGCGCATACGCAACGGAGAGGTCTGCTATTGGCCCAACCTGGGCTACGCTCGTTTTGGTGCCAAGATCAGCATGGACAACGCGCCCCATTTCGACCATCCAGATCTGTTCGAACACAGTCGACTTCGCCTGGCCGATATTGACGGCTCAGGCACTATTGACCTCATCTATCTACACGGCGACGGTGTGCGCCTGTACTTTAATCAGTCCGGCAATAGTTGGAGTGATGCGCAGATATTAAGCGTTTTTCCAAGGGTGGACGAGATCGTCAGCATCGCCCCGGCGGATCTTCTCGGTAACGGTACCGCCTGTCTGGTGTGGTCATCGCCCTTGCCTGGTGATGCACAACAGCGAATGCGTTATGTAAATTTAATGGGTGCACAAAAACCCCATCTGTTGATCAAAACCAGTAACAATCTTGGTGCAGAAACCTTTATAGAATACACACCCTCAACCCAGTTCTATCTGGCTGATAAAGCGGCTGGAAAACCCTGGGTGACAAAATTGCCCTTTCCGGTGCACGTCGTCACAAAAACGACCGTCAAAGATAAATGGCGAGACACCGTGTTTTCATCCACCTATAGCTATCATCACGGTTATTTTGATGGTGGCGAGCGTGAGTTTCGTGGTTTTGGCCGGGTCGAACAAGTCGATATTGAAACCTATGGTGAGTTTTTAGAGGGCAATGCCAGCAGCGATTACATCACAGATGATCAAACCCTGTACCAGCCACCGGTCAAATCCATTAGCTGGTTTCATACCGGCGCAGCGCTCGATCGAGAAAACATCCTTTCTCAGTTCCAACAGGAATATTTCGTACCGGCCGGTTTTGATGAAAACCAGTTACCCGAAGCGGAACTGCCTTCAGGGCTAACAAGCGACGAATGGCGTCAGGCACTCCGCGCCTGCAAGGGTTTACCATTACGCCAGGAAGTCTATGAACTGGATGTCGATGCATTGGAGCAGGGCGAGCACAGGAAAGTCAGACTGTTCTCAACCGCCTTTCACAACTGCAATATTCAAATGCTGCAAGCACAGGCGGCCAATAAGCATGCCGTGTTTCTGGTCACTGAAAGCGAAGCCATCGGCTACCAATATGACCTGGACCTACAGGCAGAAACAGCCACAGCAGATCCTCGTATCTCCCATAGTTTTAATATTAATATTGATGCGTTGGGTAATGTCTTACAAGCCGTTGCTGTGGTGTATCCACGCCTGGGTATACACCAGGATGACAGCCTTGATGCACAAACACTCCAGCTTATTAAAGAGGTACAACAAGAAACACATATAAGCTATAGCGAAAACCATTTCACCAATGATATTAATACGCCAGATAACTATCGTCTTCGGGCACCTTGTGAAGCCTTGAATTATGAATTGACAGGACTGAGTCCAGCCAATGATTATTTTACTTTAAAAGAATTACAGCGTTTTAGATTAAATCTTCAATTTCAAGCTACGGGGCAAGTTGTCACAGAGCTTGAATATCAACAAAGAGCCGACCATAGCAATCCGCAAAAGCGAATAATCCAACACAGTAAAATTCTTTATTTTAATGATAAAGACAGCAATGCAGCAGAGTTTTTGAAGGAACCGTTGCCCTTCAACGAACAAGGAAACTTAGGCTTACCCTATGAAACCTACACCCTGGCATTAACAGAAAAGCTGCTTGATGCGGTACTTGCTGAAAAACATACAGCCGCAATAAAAGCTAAATTAAACGATGCGGCAACCAGCGGTTACATAAAAGGCACGGAAATAGGCGCAACCGCAGACCAGTATTGGATGCGCTCAGGCATTGCAGGTTTTGCTGGTGATGCCGACGAACATTTCTTTTTACCCAAACGCTACACTGATCCTTTTAATCAAATCACCACGCTTAAATTTGATCCATTGGATTTGTTTATCGAATCAAGAACCGATCCCATTGGCAATAGCACTTCAGTAGAAAAGTTTGATTACCGCGTATTAGCGCCCCGCGAACTAAAAGACATCAATGATAATGTAGCTGAAGTTATCTTCGATGTACTAGGTCTGCCAGCCGCCATGGCGGTTAAGGGCAAGCTACAACAGGGTGAATGGCAGGGGGACAATCTGGATGGATTTATTAACAATGAATTATTATTGAATCCGTTACAAAGTGAGGTTATCGATTTTTGTACCAGTATGACCCAAGATGATACCAAAGCAAGACAATGGTTAAGTAACGCCACTAGCCGTTTTATCTACCATTTTGGTGAAACTCTGGATGCACAGGGCAAAGAAATCTGGGGTACTCGACTGTCAGGTGCTTGCTCCATCACGCGAGAACAACATAAAAACCAAACCTCAGCGCTACAAATTGCTCTGGAATGCTCAGACGGTGGTGGCAATGTATTAATGCAAAAAATACAAGCCGAGCCTGACCCAGAAAACGGCAATCCACGCTGGGTCATTAATGGGCTGACTGTCCTAAATAACAAGGGCAATCCAGTCAAACAATACCAACCTGCGTTTACCGATCATTTTGGCTGTGAAATGCCACAAGCCAATGGTGTAACCGCCATTATTTATTACGATGCAGCAGGGCAGGTGATACGCACAGAACTCCCTGATGGAAGCTACAGTAAAGTTGAATATTCACCCTGGCATGTCAGCAGTTTTGATCCCAACGACACCGCATTTAATTCAGACCCCGACAAACAAAGTGATTGGTACAAACGACGTACCGCTCCGACCCATCCTAGATTCCTAGAATTCAATTCGCCGGAAAATCAGCGAGCTGCACAACTGGCCTCCATCCACGCCAACACACCCACCACGGTATTTCTTGATAGTTTGGGCCGTGATGTTATCAGCGTTGAACACAACAAATTCAAAAACTCAGATGACGTATTAATTGACGAAAAATACGTTACCTTCACTAAGCTGGATGCGGAAGGTAAACCGCTGTGGATTCGCGATGCCCGTGGCAATCTAGTGATGCAATATATTGCACCACCAAAAGCCAATAATGCTGTTGATAATACTGTAGATAATAGTATGCCTATTAACAGCGTTCCTTGTTATGACATCGCCGGTAATCTGCTGTTTCAGCACAGCATGGACGGTGGTGATCGTTGGATGATTAACGATGTTACAGGGCAACCATTTTATGCCTGGGATAAAAATGAAAATAATGCCGGCGATTTAGAAGAAAGAATCTACCATACGCTTTACGATAGCCTGCGCCGTCCTATAGAGCAGCAATTACAAATTGATAATAACCTGCATGTTATTGAGCGATTCGGTTATGGTGAAAGCCAAGCCAACAGCAAAATTAATAACCTCAATGGACAACTTTATCAGCACCATGATGCTAGTGGTTTAGTCACCGCTGAAGACTATGATTTCAAAGGCAACCTGCTTGAGGTAAAGCGACAATTAATTACGTTCAGCGAAAGCGCAATAACAGACTGGACAGATATTAATGCAGTTTCCTTAGATGAGGTTTATACCCAAACTACACAATACGATGCCGTCAATCGCATGACCCAGCAGGACAACTGGCATATCCAAGGGCGTGCCCCTGCTATCTATCAACCTGCATACAATCAACGTGGTTTGCTAGTCAGTGAAAAGCTAACGGTAAAAGGCGACACGAAAGAGGCCATTGTCAACATAGAATACGATGCCAAGGGTCAACGTCAATTTATTGAATATGGCAATGGCACCGTGACACGCTATGACTACGACATAGAAACTTTACGCCTCAAGCAGTTACACACCACAAAAAACAATATAGGAACGCCTTTATCAACACTGCCAAGTAACCTAAACGATACCAATGCACTGCAAAACCTCTATTATACCTATGATCCAATCGGCAATATTACCCAAATACATGACGATGCTTATGAGCCGGTATTTTTTAAAAATCAGCAGGTAAAGCCGCGCAGTCGGTACAGCTATGACGCCTTATATCGCCTGATTGAAGCCCAAGGCCGTGAAAGTGCGCAAGCCACTGTTCCAACGGGTGGCAAATTGCCTAAAACGCAACAAAAAAACTTTCCAATAGCGTCCTTTGCAACAACAGATAAAACACTTCGTAATTATACACAAACTTATACTTACGATTCTGTAGGTAATATTAAGAAAATGGAACATGCGGCTGTCAATGGTGGTTGGACGCGAGAGTATCAATATGAAGAAGATAATAACCGACTGAAACAAACTGAGCAGGGAGTCAATACGGTTATTTATAAATACGATACCCATGGCAGCATGCTGAATTTTAACAATATAGCTGATGAATACCGACCGCATTGGGATAGTGATGACATGATTCATCATATCAATTTAGGCGGTGGTGGCGATGCTTTTTATGATTATGGTTCCGATAAAGAGCGTAGTCGTAAGAAAATTATCAATGACACCGGAACAATTATTGAAGAACGACTTTATCTGGGTGGCATGGAACGTTATCGCCGTTGGAAAGTTAATCAAGTAACCGGAAGAGAATTAGTAGAAGAAATTGAAACCTATCATCTGTTTGATGCGGAGCAACGGGTGTTGATGGTTGAGGATGTGTTGTTAACCGATAACCAGGAACTTGAAGAAGGCGTTTTATATCGTTATCAGTATGGCAATCATTTGGGTTCGGTGGGGCTGGAAGTCGATGGGGACGGTTCAATTATTTCTTATGAGGAATATCATCCTTATGGAACGACGGCGTTTAGTGCGAAGAATTCTTTGGTGAGGGCGACTAAGAAGCGCTATCGGTATACGGGCATGGAGCCGGATGGGGAGAGTGGCTTGAGTTATCACTCGGCGCGGTATTATTTGCCTTGGTTAGGAAGGTGGGGGAGTGTTGATCCGGCTGGGTTGGTGGATAGGGCGAATTTGTATGTGTATGGAAGAAACAACCCGCTTAGTCTAATTGATGTAAACGGGCTTGAATGTAGCTATGCTGATGGTGAAGGAAATTCATACGACATGTGTATTGAAAAGCCTAGCTTATATTCTAATGATCCTGTTGTTAATACGGGGTTTGATGAGTATGGATTGTATGAAAACTTATCGTCAGGTGCTTCTCTTCGAGAAAGTGATGGAAACATTTATTATTATTATCCAGATTCATCTATACCTTCATATACGTTAGAAGGTAATGAATGGGTTTTATATGCTGCTGGAGAGACTATAACTATAACGGGCCCGACTAAAGATCGACTTGTACAGATCGAGATGACTAGTCCGGAAGGTCGAAAAAAATATTCTGCTAGGAATGAAGATCTTGGTTATCAACCGTTCCCAACTCAAGAAATGACCGATTATATGATGAAAGTAGCTCCAGGTGTACATGAAAAATTAGGCGATGTATTTTTGGGAGCTTTTCTTAAGGGAATAAAAGGGTTTAAATTTGGGGGGCCTAAAAAAAATACTGGTACCAAAAGTGAATATTCAGCTCCAAAGAGCGTGGTTGATGACCTATCAGTCCCGTACTTGGAGCGCTATAAAGATGGGAGTGCCTTCTACGCACTCGGGCACTTGGATGACCACGGTATTATCGGCAATCTCAGCCGAACCGGTGTTCTGGATATTGAGGCAATCGCGAACGCCAGTAAAGGGCGAGGAAAAGATCTTTTCAACGGAATGGTTGATGCTCTTGGGAAGAAGAATATCAAAGCTATCGAGGGCAATTGGTTCTATGGCGATAATCTTTCAGCATTTCGAAAAAATCTAGATCGGGGCATGACACCAAAGGCTGCAGCCCAAGGAACTTGGACGGGTGAAATGGCACGTCGCATAGGTTTTACGAATGTTGAAATAGTTAGGAATTCCGGTGTAGTTAAGGTCATTTTCACGCGACCATGAGGCACGAATGAGATCCAAGAGCGAGTTAGACAAGCGGGAATTCACATAATAAATGCGACACAAAAAAACAATGGGGTCAAAACAATGGGGTCAGGTCTTTCCTTTTGCCTTTTCTGAATAAATATTTTAAACGAATGCGAGGTAATCAAGAATGTACGGTTTAGTTTGGTTGTCAGAAAAATTATTGGCACTTGCTCCGACGTTGCTGGCATTGAAAAAAGAGAATAAAGCGTTAGCCGATTCCGCCATATCGAGCTTGTCATCAGCAATCACAGAAACCTCGATCTATTTTTCGTACATCAAAGGCGGCGGTAAACAAGATAGGGACCGTGAGTTTGAATTGGGCCGGCTATGGGCGGCGGCCGCTCTGACGTTGCATAGTATTGATGCAGAACTTGCCGCGCTGTGCGAACAAAAATCTGAGGCATGGATACGCCCTGATTTTTGGCCGAAGGAAAAAATAGAGGAGTATGGCATCCGATTAAGTGATGTTAAAGATAAGTATAAGAAATTGCGAACAGCAAAAAATAAAACGGATAAAACATAAATAAATCAAGGACTCAGAGCGCTTGAGAACTCGGAAACCGCGATCCTCCAAGCGCTGGCTTCCAGGTTCAGCCCGACTCCCCCCCGACCAACCTCCAAATTAGGAGATATCCGACATGAGCCCAACTGCAGCTGCTGTCCTCACACTCAAGCACGCGATCCTCGGCGGCGGTCACACCGCGCCAATCGAACGGCTCGCAGCAACGGAACGCAAGGCGCTTGATGTCATTTTGAACAATAAGTTCGTCGAAGAGATCTCCAGCCTCGCCGAGCGCCTCGATCCCAAAGTGGCGGGCGAGCTAAAAGCCGCCAAGCCCAACTATTCTACTCATTGTGACCTGAGCCTCGCCGAGGCGTTGAAAGCCGTGCTTGAAAAAAGCCGCTGTCGAAAGCTTACGAAGGCGCAGCGGGAGAAGATAGACGCCAGTCTGGAGGAGGTCGCTGGCGCGGCGGAGCGGGTTGCCGATGTGCTGGGGCTCGATGTGCCTATTGGCGACAACCCATTGCTTGAAGAGACGCTCGAGCGCTTCCTGACACGTGAGATTGGACGAATCGCCGGGTTTAACGACAAAACGCTCGGCCTTCTTGAGAAAGAAGCGGTCAATCTCACACGGCCAGGCGGGGCAGGGATTGACCATCTTGTCACGCGCGAGGTGATCACCGAAGCCGAGGGCCGCACGCTTCCCTATCTAGTTTCCATCCGTAAACGTAACACACTGATATTTAAATACAAAAAGCCTGCTT
>CAXBEA010000086.1:0-16705 GCA_963974645.1 uncultured Neptunomonas sp.
CTTTATGGTGATCGCTGCTACCGCGGTGGTGGGCTTCGTCACTTTGCTAATGATGGAGGAACCCTCCGGTCAGATCGCCGAAGTCGGTGACGATGGCAGCGTACAACTCATTGATGTAACTTGAGTTAACCTAGCCTTTAGGCCGTTTAAAAACAGAGCGCCCTGGTCCTGCCAGGGCGCTTTTAGCAATAGGATGGATGATGACAACAGCGCTTCAGGTCCGCTTTGGTGGTTGCTCCATTGCCGGGATCAAGGCCGAGAACCAAGACGCCTTCGCCGCTCAACTGCCAGAGCCGCCGCTGCGCGAACTCAAGGGTGCGGTCTGCGCGCTGGCCGACGGGGTCAGCTCCAGTGCGGAATCCCATATCGCCAGCCAGACCAGTGTCACCGATTTTGTTCAGCAATACTTCTCCACCCCCGACTCTTGGACCGTCAAGACCTCCGCCGGACGGGTACTGCACGCACTCAACCGTTGGCTCTACCAGCATGGCAACAGCGGCAATCGGGCCAAAAACTCACTGGTCACGACTTTCTCGGCACTGGTAATCAAATCCACTACCGCCCATCTGTTGCATGTCGGTGATTCACGCATCTATCGCTGCCGCACCGGCCAGCTGGAGCAACTGACCCGAGATCACGCCAGCACCTACGGTGGCGACAAAAGCTACCTGACCCGCGCGCTGGGCGTCGATCCTCACCTGGAGGTCGACTACCAAAAACTGGCCGCTGAGCGCGGCGATCTCTTCCTGCTCAGCAGCGATGGCCTGCATGAGTTTATTCCCCAACGCGAGCTGGCATCTCGTCTGGCAACCCTGGGCAGTGATCTGGAAGCTGAAGCCAAAAGTCTGGTAGAGACCGCACTGGAGAACGGCAGCGACGACAACATCAGCGCCCTGCTGGTACGCATCGACAGTCTGCCTCTGGAAGCGCTGGAAGAGGCGCACCACAAATTAACCCAGCTACCGATTCCGCCGGTGCTCAAACCCGGCAACCGGCTCGATGGCTACGAGGTCCAGGAGGTGCTGTACTCAGGCACCCGCAGCCACCTCTATCTGGTTCGTGATGAGGACAGCAAGCGCCTCTACTGCCTCAAAACTCCCTCGCTAAATTTTGCCGATGACCCGATTTATCTGGATGGGTTTATCAAGGAGGAGTGGGTTGGTAAACGGATCAACCATCCTGGGGTGATGAAAACCTTCAGCCCCGAGCGGCCGAAGCAGTTCCTCTACTACCTGGCCGAATATATCCCCGAGCAGCACCTGCGCCAGTGGGCCGATCAACACCCCCAACCCAGCCTTGAACAAGTCCGTGCGCTGGTAAAACAGATTGCCCAAGCACTGCGCGCGTTGCAACGGCTGGATATGATCCACCAGGACCTGAAGCCGGAGAATGTGCTGGTAGATGCCCAGGGGCGCACCAAACTGATCGATTTCGGTACCGTACGCATCGCCGGTATGGACGAGATCAGTAGCCCGCTGGATCGGGATATCCCTCAGGGATCGGTCAACTATGTCGCCCCCGAATACCTGATCGGCCAACCGGGTAGCCACAGCTCTGACCTGTTCTCGCTTGGCGTGATCAGCTACGAACTGTTGACCGGAAAAACACCGTTTAAGGAACGCCGCAGCAACGATTACCTGATCACGGCCTATAGCGATCTGAGTTATATCCCGGCACGCCAGCATCGACCTGAGCTGCCGGAATGGATCGAAGGGGCGTTGCGCAAGGCCTGCGCTCCAGATCCCGCTCGCCGCTACGCCGCACTATCAGAATTCCTCTACGACCTAGAGCATCCCAACAAAGCCTTTATCCACAGCGAACGCCAGAAGCCGCTACTGGAAAAAAATCCCTTGTTGTTCTGGAAGGGATTGAGCTTGGGGTTAGCGGTAGTCATTGTGGTGCAGTGGCTGAGGCTAGGTTAGCCTCAGCCCCCCGCAACGCTCGGTATCAATTCGGCTGCCTGAGGTACACTAGGTTAAAACACCCCACCTGCTGCTGGCTTGTACCACTTGCCCCCAGCACAGTGTACCAACCTAGTCGTGCAGGATCGGATCGCTATGCGGGAAAGTTGATACTAGTTTGGCTGGAGCGATAAGCTGCATATTTTCCTCTGTTTCGACGCCGTTATCAGCCCTTATAAGACTTCGTCACAAGCTAACCAGGCCCTGCGCACCATCAAAAGACAGTAGCTAGCCGAGCGCACACTCTTGGTGCTTCGGTCACCTAAAAACGGCTTTCCAAGCCATACATCCTCCTAACACAACTGCCCTGAAACACCCTATACACAAGGCTTGTTGTGATAAATATCAACACTGGCACGCCGCCTGCATTAAAGAGTCCATACGAGAAGATAGCGTTCAATTTAGCAGCAGAAAGCGCGGAGTCCGGCATGAGCAAACCAACTGACGTCAGTAGTAGATCAACAACCCTCAGCAAACAGAAAGTTATCGTCGTCGGTAACGGCATGGTGGGGCATCAGTTTATTGAAAGTCTGCTTGCGAGCGACTGCAGCGCGCAGTACCAGATCATCACCTTCAGTGAAGAATCCCGGGTCGCTTACGACCGGATGCACCTGACCGATTATTTCAAGACCCGCAGTGCCGAGCCACTGGCGATGACCACGCTGGAAACTTACCAGGACCAGGGTGTCACTGTGTACCTGGGTGACAAGGTAGTCGCTATCGACAAAGCATCCAAGACAGTGACTTCGGCCAAGGGCGAAACGCTTGAGTACGACAAGCTGGTGCTGGCCACCGGCTCCTTCCCGTTCGTGCCGCCGATTGAGGGTAACGACCGAAAAAACTGTTTTGTCTACCGCACCATTGAAGATCTGGAGGCGATCACCGCTGCTGCCGAAGGGGGTGCCAAGATCGGTGCTGTGGTCGGCGGCGGCTTACTCGGGCTGGAAGCGGCTAAGGCGATCAAGGATCTGGGGCTCGAGGCTCATGTTATCGAGTTCGCCCCGCGGTTGATGGCGGTGCAGGTGGATGAGGGCGGCGGCGCGCTGCTCAAAGACAAGATCCAGGACCTGAGCGTGGGTGTACATCTGTCCAAGGCCACCAGCCGTATCATCGCCGGCGAAAGCTGCACCCATCGGATGGAGTTCGCCGACGGTGAGCATCTGGAGACCGATCTGGTGATTTTCTCCGCCGGCATCCGCCCGCAGGATGAACTGGCTCGCAGCAGCGGTTTGACCATCGGCGAGCGCGGCGGCATTGTCATCAACAACGAGTGCCAGACCTCGGATAAGGATATCTACGCCATCGGCGAGTGTGCCCTCTGGAACGGTCGGATCTTCGGCCTGGTAGCCCCCGGCTACGCCATGGCCAAGGTGGCCGCTAGCCATCTGGCCGGTGGTGAACAATGCTTAACCTTTGACGGTGCCGACATGAGCACCAAGCTAAAGTTAATGGGTGTCGATGTCGCCAGTATTGGCGATGCCCAGGGGGCGACTCCTGGCGCGCAGATCTACACCTATTACAACCAACCTGCAGAAGTGTACAAGAAGATCGTTGTCAGTGCCGACAACAAACTGCTGCTCGGTGCGGTATTGGTGGGCGATGCCGAAGATTACGGCACCCTGCTGCAATATATGCTCAACCAGATCACCTTGCCGGAGTTCCCCGAAGCGCTGATTCTGCCCAGTCGCAACGACGACGGCCAGACCGGTCTTGGTGTCGCTGCGCTGCCCGAAACCGCCCAGATCTGCTCCTGCCATGATGTTTCCAAAGGCGATATCCGCGCCGCTGTCGGCGCCGGTTGCTGTTCGGTGACCGAGGTTAAAGGCCACACCAAGGCGGGCACCGGCTGTGGTGGCTGTGTGCCGCTGCTCGGCAATCTGGTCAACCACGAACTAGAAGCCTTGGGGGTCGAAGTGAGTAAAGACCTCTGCGAACATTTCCCCTACAGCCGCCAGGAGCTGTACCACCTAGTGCGGGTCGAGAAAATTAAAAGTTTCGATGCCTTGCTGGAGAAACACGGCAACGGCCAGGGTTGCGAGATCTGCAAGCCGGTCGCAGGATCGATTCTAGCCAGCTGCTGGAACGAGTATGTGCTCAAAGATGAACACATCGGCCTGCAGGACACCAACGACATCTACCTGGGTAACATGCAAAAGGATGGCAGCTACTCGGTGGTGCCACGAATCGCCGGCGGCGAGATCACTCCGGACAAGCTGATTGTGCTCGGTGAAGTCGCCAAGGAGTACGGACTCTACACCAAGATCACCGGCGGCCAACGGGTCGACCTGTTCGGCGCCCAACTGCATCAGCTACCACCGATCTGGCAGCGTCTAGTCGATGCTGGTTTTGAGACCGGCCACGCCTACGGCAAGTCGCTGCGCACGGTTAAATCCTGCGTCGGTAGCACCTGGTGCCGTTACGGTGTCGATGATTCGGTCGGTCTGGCGATCGAACTGGAGAATCGCTACAAGGGGCTGCGGGCGCCGCACAAGATCAAATTCGGTGTCTCCGGCTGTACCCGCGAGTGCGCCGAGGCCCAGTCCAAAGATATCGGCGTGATCGCCACCGAAAACGGCTGGAACCTTTATGTCTGCGGCAACGGTGGGATGAAGCCACGCCACGGCGACCTGTTCGCCACCGATCTTGATAAAGAGACTCTGATCCAGACCATCGACCGGCTGCTGATGTTCTATATCCGCACCGCCGACCGCTTGCAGCGCACCTCGGTATGGATGGATAACCTCGAAGGCGGTCTCAGCTACCTGCGCCAGGTGATCCTCGATGACAGCCTGGGCTTGAGTGCCGATCTGGAAGCGGAGATGCAGCTCAATATAAACAACTACGAGTGCGAATGGGCCGCCACCCTCAAAGATCAGCAGAAGCTCAAGCGCTTCGGCCACTTCATCAACAGCGCCGACACCGATAGCAACATCCTCTTTGTCGAGGAGCGCGAACAGATCCGTCCTGCGTTCCAGAGCGAGAAAGCGGTACGAATCGAAGAATCCCATCTAATCGCCAAGGCCAGCTAACAGGAATGCATCCCATGAACTGGACAACTGTCTGCCCACTCAACGATATCGCACCCAACACCGGCGTCTGCGCACTGGTCAACGACCAGCAGGTCGCCATCTTCCGCCAGGCACGTACCGAGGCGCTGTACGCCATCGGCAACTACGATCCCGCCGGTGAGGCCAATGTGCTCTCACGCGGGCTACTGGCACAGCTGGGTAACGTTACCAGTGTCGCCTCCCCGCTCTATAAGCATCATTACTGCTTGATAACGGGTGTTTGTCAGGAAGACGAAACCCTGCAAGTGCCCGTCTATCAGGTCCGACTCCATGATGGTCAGGTCGAGGTTGCGGCCTAGGCTGCACGGGATACCACTTATGAAACCCAATCTGGTGATTATCGGTAACGGTATGGCGGGGATCAGAACCCTCGAGGAACTACTCTCGGCCGCTCCCGACCGCTACCAGATTACGGTAATCGGCAAAG
Organism: uncultured Neptunomonas sp.; assembly: GCA_963974645.1. Classification (GTDB taxonomy): domain Bacteria; phylum Pseudomonadota; class Gammaproteobacteria; order Pseudomonadales; family Balneatricaceae; genus Motiliproteus. Next base: position 5,457 of record CAXBEA010000086.1, read on the forward strand.
AGCCTTTTGGTAGCTACAACCGCATCATGCTCTCACCGGTACTTGCCCGTGAAACCAGCCTGGATCAGATCCTGATCCACGACCGTCCTTGGTATCAAGAACAAGGCATTGAACTGCTGGCCGGTGACGAGTACGAGGCGACTTTTATCGACCGGGTTCGACATCAGGTTGTTTGCCGTAACGGCAAGCGGATCAGTTATGACCGACTGCTGATCGCCACCGGCTCAGACCCGCTGCTGCTGCCCATTCCAGGCGCCGACAGCCAAGGCGTTTTGGGGTTTCGCGGTATCCGTGATGTCGAGAAGATGCAGCAGTTCGCCGACGGCGGTGGCCAGGCGGTGGTTATCGGCGCTGGGCTGCTGGGACTCGAAGCCGCCCACGGGCTGCATCAACTGGGGATGGAAGTCACCGTGATCCATCGCGCTGAGTATCCGCTTAACCGCCAGCTTGATAGCGAAGCCGCAACGCTGTTGCAGCAGGCGTTGGAGGCACGTGGAATCCGCTTCCGGCTGGCGCTGAATAGCCGCCAGATTCATCACCGAGATGGCCGGGTCAGTGGCTTAGAACTGGATAACGGCGAGTGCCTACCCGCCCGGTTGATCGTGATGGCCACCGGCATCGTCCCCAATATCGAACTGGCCAAAAACAGCGGTCTGGAATGCAACCGGGGGATTAGGGTCAACGACTGCCTGCAAACCTTCGATCCTAAAATATACGCGGTCGGTGAATGCGTCGAGCACCGGAATCTCACCTTCGGCCTGGTCGAACCGCTGTTTGAGCAAGCCAAGGTCTGCGCCAACCATCTCGCGGCCCACGGCGTGGCTAGCTACAGCTACCTCAAACCGGCGACCCGGCTGAAGGTCTCGGGGATCAACCTGTTCTCGATGGGTGACTTCGACAACCGTGACTATGATGTTGAGCCGATCCACTACCGCGATCCAGCCTCGGGGGTCTACAAAAAATTGCTGATCCGCAACAACTTACTGATTGGCGCGGTGCTCTACGGCGATACCGCCGATGGCCCCTGGTACCACGAATTAATGCGTGACGGGGTTGATCTGACGCCCTACCGCGACGGCCTTATTTTCGGCCGTCCACCGGAAACGCTTGCAACAGGAACGGCATAATGAATAGTCAAGTCAACCCTATCACCACTCAAGCTGAGGTCTTTGAGTCCACTAGCCGCTGCGTCAAAACCACCTGTCCCTATTGCGGCACGGGTTGTGGGGTCTCGGTTACCGTCAACCCAAAAATTATCGCCACAGCCACAGACACAGACACAGACAGCACCCCTGAGTTAAGCCTGAGCGGCGATACCGACCACCCCACCAACAGCGGCACCCTCTGCTCCAAAGGGATCAACCTGCTCGAAACCCTGGATCCCGCTGCCCGGCTGCTTTATCCCGAACTCAACGGCCAGCGGGTCAGTTGGGACCAAGCGCTGGACAGTGCCGCCAGCCAGATCCGTAGCATCATCGACCAACATGGTCCCGATGCTTTTGCCATCTACTGCTCGGGACAGTTATTAACCGAGGATTACTACGTCGCCAACAAGCTGATGAAAGGGTTTATCGGCACCGCCAACATAGATACCAACTCGCGGCTGTGCATGTCATCGGCAGTCGCCGGACACAAACGCGCCTTTGGTAGCGATACGGTACCGGGCTGCTACGAAGACCTGGATCAGGCTGAATTGATGGTCTTGACCGGCTCCAACCTGGCCTGGTGCCACCCGATCCTGTTTCAGCGGATCAAAGCCGCCAAGGCAGTGAACCCGAATCACAAACTGGTGGTGATCGACCCACGCCGTACCGCCAGCTGCGACGCTGCCGACCTGCACCTGCCGCTCAAGCCCGGCAGCGATGCAACCCTGTTCAATGGCCTGCTGGTCTATCTCGCCGACCACAACCGACTCGATAACCGCTTTGTCGAGACCCATACCCAAGGCTTCGAGGCGACACTCGAGCAGGCCCGCAGCAGTGCTGCCGATATCGCCAGTGTCGCCCGCAGCTGTGAACTAGACCCTGCTGCGGTCGAGACCTTTTATCGCTGGTTTGCCAACACCCCCAAGTCCGTCACCGCCTTCAGCCAGGGGATCAACCAGTCCTCCAGCGGTACCGACAAGGTCAACGCCATTATTAATCTGCATCTGGCTACAGGGCGCATCGGCAAGCCCGGTATGGGCCCTTTCTCGATCACCGGACAGCCCAACGCCATGGGTGGCCGCGAAGTGGGAGGACTCGCCAACCAGCTCGCCGCCCACCTGCAGCTGGAAGACCCTGCTCACCGCGATCTGGTCGGGCGCTTCTGGGACACAGACCAGGTTGCCGCCAAGCCCGGCCATAAGGCGGTGGATCTGTTCCGTGCCATCGAATCGGGCCAGGTCAAAGCGGTCTGGATCCTTGCCACCAACCCGGTCGACAGTCTGCCCGACGCCGACCGGGTGCGCGCCGCGCTGGAACAGTGCCCGCTGGTGATGCTGTCCGATTGCATGGCCGCCACCGACACCGCCGCACTGGCGCATATTCGTCTGCCTGCCAGCGGCTGGGGTGAGCGCGATGGCACCGTTACCAATGCCGAACGCTGCATCTCCCGCCAGCGTGCAATCCTCCCCGCGAGCGCTGAGGCGAAACCCGACTGGTGGGCGATTAGCCAGCTCGGCCAGCGACTAGGTTTTGAAACCGCCTTCGATTATCAGGCGCCCTGGCAGATCTTCCGCGAGCACGCGCGGCTATCCGCGTTTGAAAACAACCCCGACGGCATCCTCCGCGATTTCAACCTAGCAGCGCTGGTTGATATCGATGCCGACGGTTACGAGACGCTGGCCCCGACCCAATGGCCGATCACTGCAACGTCTACCAATGGCACGCCGCAGGGCACCGCGCGGCTGTTCGCCGATGCTCAGTTCTTCACGCCAGACGCCAAGGCCCGTTTCGTCGCGATCAGCCCGCGTGGGCCGATCAATGCCACCGATGCCCGCTACCCGCTGGTGCTCAACACCGGTCGTATCCGTGACCAGTGGCACACCATGACCCGCACCGGGCTCAGCCCCCGGCTCTCCTCGCATCAGCCCGAGCCTTTTGTCGAGATCCATCCCACTGAGGCCGAACGTCAGTGCCTGAAAGACGGTTCAATCGCCCGAATCGAAAGCCGTTGGGGAAAGATGCTGGCGCGGGTCAACATCAGCGACAGCATCGGCCCGGGACAGCTGTTTGTACCCATGCACTGGACCAGCCAATACGCCAGCCTCGGGCGGATGGGGCCGCTGATCAATCCGGCGGTCGACCCACTCTCCGGCCAGCCGGAAAGCAAACAGACCCCGGTTAAGATAGAACCCTTCGACGCCCGCTGGCACGCCTTCCTGCTCAGCCGCGAACCACTGCAACAGATCGCAACTGGCAGCTGCGCCTACCAGGTACGCGCTACCGGTGCGGGGTTCCAGCGTTACGAACTGGCCGATAGCGGTCAAGTGGCCGATTGGCCGCTACAGGCGCGCCGCTGGTTCGGGATAAATAATCTTCAGGGCGAATGGCTGGAATACAGCGACCCCGCGCAGGGCGTCTACCGCTGTGCGCTGATCCGCGCTGGCCAGCTCCAGGCGGTGCTCGTCGTCAGCGCCACAGTACAACTGCCCGAGCGAGAGTGGCTCGGTAGCCTATTCAACCAGGCGCAGCTGGATGAGAGCGATCGTTGCAGCCTGCTCAGCGCCCGGCCACCCTCGGGGGCTAGCAGCGCCGGCCCCGTCGTCTGCGCCTGTTTTGGGGTAGGAAAAAACACCATCACCGAAGCGATCACCGGCCAACAGCTGGACTCGGTAGAAGCCGTCGGCTGTGCGCTCAAAGCGGGCACTAACTGCGGTTCATGCGTACCGGAGATCAGAACATTACTTCTGAACAATACTTCTGAACAATGCTCAGAGCAGCGACCTGCCGCACTAACGCCTTAGCAGATCGATTATATTCACACAGGACAGACCTCAGAAAAACCTTCCTGTTCTACCCTTAGCTATTGCCAAGCTAAGCCTGAGCGCTATAACCTCCAGGCTTGGTAATTCACTCTATTTAACACGTCTATAAGGTCTAGCTCTGAGGGAGGGCATAGCTCTGAAACTGCTTCGCCGCCTGTTCCTGGTCGTTGTCACTTTGCTGCTGCTATTTTTTGTTAGCGCGCTGTACCTGCTGCAATCTGCTATCAGCGATGAAGCCTGGGTTGCGGCTCCGGTAGCGGCAGCGACACCTGAACAGGTGTTTAAGGCCAAATCCTTAGCCAAACGCACCCTGCGGCTATTCAGCCAGCAGCGCAGCGGCATCATCGCTGTAGAGCAAACCGAACTCGACAGCCTGAGCGCTCTGTTAGGCCGCGCCTATCCGCAACTGCGAACCCAACTCAACATCCTCCCTGGAGGACTGCAACTAACGATGTCGGTAGAGCTACCCAGCAACCCCTTGGGCCGGTACCTCTCATGGCAACTAGTGTTCCCGATTGCGCCGCATCAGCTGAGGATTGAGCAGTTGCAACTAGGGGGTAGTAGCATTCCAGACCCACTTTTGAAGGCGGCACTACCCTGGTTACTCGACAGCCTGTTCGGGCAGGAACAGCGGCAGATTCTGCTCCAGACCCTACGTCTAGACAGCACCCGTACTGAACATTTAAGTGTTTTGATTCAGCCGCCGCTCAACGCCAGCCAGCGCGTCAGGGAGCTACTGGCACGGATCCAAAGTTTCAGCGGTGACAGGGTCGATATCGATCCCGCTCAGATCAGCCGGCAGTACAGCCTGCTGCAACAGCAGGCAGAGCAGTTCGATCCCAAGCAGTGGGTCTCTATAACCCAGTTTATCGCCCCAGTGTTTCGTCAACTCGACCAGCAGCCGGACCCTGAACAGGCTCAACGAGAGGGATCTGCTGCAATACTAGCGCTTGCCATCTATCTTGGCAGCGGCCAGATAGAGCAACTGACCGGACCTGTGTTAACCCCCGAACAACGCCAGCAACCCCCACATCACCGCACGTTGCTGTCAGGACGGATCGACCTGCGTCAGCATTTTCTGGTTTCGGCGGCTCTGCAAGTATTGGCGGAAGCGGGCTTTAGCCATGCGATCGGAGAATTTAAAGAGTTACTCGATAGCCGTCGAGGGGGCAGTGGCTTCAGTTTTCCCGATCTAGCCGCAGACCGTGCCGGCACCCTGTTCGCGCTCCAGATCAGCCATGATCCACAGCAAGCGGCGGCCTTTCTAAAGCGGTTCGAGGAACCGCTGCGCGAAACCGATCTGATGATCCCGATCGATACCCTGCCCGAAGGACTCAGCCAAGCCGAGTTCCAGGAGCGTTACCAGGATCTAAACAGCGATGCCTACAAACAGCTGCTGGAGTGGATAGATACCGAATTGGCGAAGCTACGCCTGTATCGCTAGCTATTTGACCAACCAGACAGCGCTGCCCCGCCTCGTCTGCACCCCCTTCTGTCCCCCTGCTCTCTGCGCTGGCGGTTTTAAGCCAGTTACCTTAGGCTTGGCGGCTATCAACCTGCGGACCTCCAAACCGATGTTTAATACCCTAATCGATACCACCCTGCTGGCGGTGTTTATCCCCACGTTCCTCTTCGTTTCCGCGACGCCGGGGCTCTGCATGACCCTGTCGATGACGCTGGGGATGACGATCGGAGTACGCCGCACCCTGTGGATGATGGCCGGCGAACTGGTCGGGGTAGGTTTGGTCGCGGTACTCTCAGTGATGGGTGTTGCCGCCTTGATGCTGGAATACCCCCAAGCGTTTGAACTGTTCAAATGGCTCGGCGGTAGCTACCTGTTTTACTTGGGGATTCAGCTTTGGTTGTCACGTGGCAAGATGGCGATCAGCCATAACCGCACCGAAGTGCGCCGTGCCTCGGCAACCGAGCTGATCAGCCAGGGCTTTATCACCGCCGTAGCCAACCCCAAAGGCTGGGCGTTTTTTGTCTCCTTGCTGCCCCCCTTTATCAGCGACCAGTACCCCCTGATTCCCCAGATCAGCATTCTGGTTGCGATGATCCTGTTGATCGAACTGCTCTGCCTACTGCTTTACGCCTGTGGCGGCCTGAGCCTGAGTAAGTTCCTGCTGAAAAGCGGCAACGTGCGTTTAATGAACCGCTGCGCCGGCACCCTGATGATGGGCGTGGGGATCTGGTTGATACTGGGCTGAGACCTCGGCTGTCGCCGCCTTTTTCGGCCGTCACTGAGGGTCTGACCAATTGACTCCGGCAGCCACAGCCCCTAGATTACGAGGACTAGCGAGCGAGTCGCCGGTAACCGGCTGCTTTCGTAGTTGCTAATACAGGAGTCGTCAACGACGTGAACCGCCTCAGAGTAATCCCCAGCCTGATCCTCTGGCTGTGCTGCCAGCCACTGGCGTATGCGGTCTATAACAAAACCGATACCCCGCAACTCTATGAGCAGGCGTTGATCGACCTCGATGGCGGTGAACCAGGCAGCGCCGAGATCCACCTCAAGAACGCACTCCAAGCAGACCCTGCGTTTTTAGCCGGTCACGTTTTACTCGGACAAACCTACCTCAGCCAGGGTCGCCCCGTACTGGCGCAAAAGCAACTCGAGCGTGGATTAGAGCTGGGCGCCGATCCCGCTTTGATCTTTGAGCCTCTGGCGCAGGCGCTGCTGTCACAGAAGAAATTTCATCAGCTACTTGAGGCGATCTACCCCGGAAATTTCAGCAACGCCTTAAACGCCAGCATTCTTGTCAATCGTGGCCGGGCCTATTTCGAACTCGCCCAATACGACCAGGCCGAACTGGCCTTTCAGGATGCCGCTAAAACCGACCCGGGCAATCTCGCCGCGCTACTGGGCCAGGCACGCATCTATCTGTCCCGACGCGAATTCAATAAAAGCCAAACTCTTGCCGATCAAGCAAAAACTACCGATCCTGAAAACGCAGAGGTCTGGTACCTGCTCGGCTCGATCGCCCACGCCCAAAATCAGTTTCAACAAGGGCTGGAGCTGTACTCCCAAGCCCTGGCACTCAATCCGAAGCACTACCAGTCGAAACTGTCACGGATAGGTATCTATGTCGATACCGGTGACAACCAGCGCGCGCTCGATGAGCTGATCGTTCTGCAGCAACTGGCACCTTACGATCCCCAGGCCGCCTATATGCTCAGCGTCGCCTACACTAGGATCAACGATGCTGGAGCCTCCGAGGATAAAGGAGCAGAAGAGCAACTCGCTGAAAATAAACTGACCAATACCGAGCTAGCCAAGGCCGCGCTGAGCAAAGCCCGCGATATTTTGGAGTCGATTCCAGCCGAAGTCACCCAGGCGCACGGTCCCTCTCTGCTGCTATCCGGGCTGATCTATTTCGACCTCCAGGAATGGCAAAAAACGGTGGAACAGCTTGAGCGCTACCAGAATGCCTATCCGGCTGCGCCCAGTACTGGCAAATTACTCGGCAGCGCTTACCTTAGGCTCAACAACCTCGACAAGGCGATCAACAGCCTAGAAAATGCTCGTAAGACACAACCCCGCGATCCGCAACTGCTGATCATGCTCGGCAATGCCTACCTAAAAAAGCAAAAACATTACAAAGCCGTGGAGCTGTTTTCACTGGCGTTGGAGAGCGACTCGAGCAGTCCCGCGGCGGGCAAAGGCCTAGGGCTGAGTCAGTTGGGAATGGGCGATACCCAGTTAGGCTTGGAATCACTACAGCGCACCTTTGAGCAGAACCCTGCAGCGACAGAGGCCGGAGTGATTCTAGCCATAACCCTGCTCAAAGAGCGCCGTTATCAGCAAGCGATTCCGATCGCCGAAGGGCTGCTGCAAAAAGCGCCCGACAACCTGATCCTAAAAAACCTGCTTGCCAGCGCCTACATCAGCGTGGGTCAGAGCGATCAAGCCCGCGAGCTCTACCAGCAGCTGATCGAGCTGGACCCGCAGTTTCTGCCCGCGCAGATCAACCTTGCAAAACTAGACCGGGTCCAGGGAAAGATGCAAGACGCCCTGCCTAGGCTGGAGCGTTTACTGCAGCAGCATCCCAAAAGTGCCCTGCTGATGCTCGAGATGGCACGCAACCACGAGCAACTCGGCAACCCTGAGCAGACCCTGCTCTGGTTAGAGAAAGCCCTGGCCACCGATAGCAACGACACCGCTGTCGGCAGCTATCTGGTCAACATCTACCTCCAGCAAGGGGAACTTAAAAAGGCGCTGGAGCTCAGCCAGACACTTTCATCGAACAACCCAGAGGACTGGCAGGCCACCAAAGCCGTCGCCACAACCCTAATCGCCAGCAACGACCCCAGCGCTGCCCAGTCAAAACTCAAGCAACTGTCGCTGCAATCGGGCTACGATGCCAACCAACTCCGGGTGACCGCAGGGTTGCAGCTCAAGGCCCAAGACCCTTCTGGCGCTATCTACAGCCTCTCCAAGGCGATCAAGGCTGATCCCAGCGATATCCCGACCCGTAGCCAGTACGCCAGCCTGTTACTCCAGTCACAGCGGATGGATGAGCTAGAACAACAGCTGGATTACCTGAACACTAACCATCCCAGCGCTCCGCAAACTCAGCTACTCAAAGGCGACCTGCTCGCAACCCAAGGCAAGCTGGAGGATGCCCTGGCGACCTACCAGCGGGTGATCGAGAAATACCCGCAAACGGCTACCGCGCTGAAAATCCATCAGCTCTATCTAGCGACCAACCGAGCAGATGATTCGATCCATTTCTTACAACAGTGGAACCAAAGTTACCCACAGGATCTGGCTGTCGCCGAGGTGCTGGCCGATGGTTACCTGCACTTTCAGCAGCACGACCTGGCACGTCAGGAATTTGAGCGGCTGCTACAACAGGGTGCTCGGACGTCCTCAGTCCTGAATAATCTAGCCAAGCTCTACCTGAGAGCAAAAGATCCCCGCGCTCTGGAATTCGCACAGCAAGCGCAGCGCTTGGATCCCGAGAACCCTGCGATCAGTGATACCCTCGGCTGGATTCTGGTCAATCAAGGCGATCTAAACAGCGGCTTGCAACAGCTCAGAAATGCCTCAGTACGCTCGGCCAATAATCCGCTGGTTCTTTACCATATCGGCTATACCCTGAATCAACTCGAACGTTACAGCGAAGCCAGGCAGACGCTGGGGAAAGCACTGGCATTGAAGTTTTCATTTGAAGGCAGAGAAGAAGCCCAGGCGCTGCTGGCACAGCTGATTGAAAAAAACGGCGGCTAAGTGTCTATTTTTTTTACAGTGCTCAGAATGAGCAAAGAATTAATATAACGCAATGAATTGAATTTAAAGAACTTTATTACTTATGGTACAAAATGTGCTTATTAGAAATCACGTAGAAGCTTATTTTAAGCAGTAATAGCAGTGCTTCGTAGGACGTAATCATGAAGAAAACTACTTTTAGCCTATTAACGCTGATGTCGGCGTTATTAATACTCGCCTCCGGCTCCGCTAATGCAGGGCACTCGTCACCGACCCCTCCGGTTGCGGATTTGTTGCCGCCCTGGGACTGGAATTTAAACAATTCTGGTACGAGCTGGAGCTACAACCCAACGGGGGTCTCCGAGGCTGGGCATAAACTCAGTCTCCAGGCGTATTCCAGTACCGGTGATGTAGCTAACGCTGCTGATACTATCGAAACAGCCACTCTTGCCAGCTACGGTACTTACGGACTCGGTGTTATTAATACGGATACAGGCAGCAGCCAGCCAGAGCATGCCTTTGGTGGATCATCATTTGATGACCCGTTCGAAAACATGGACGCCGTGTTACTGAGCTTTGATGAAGTCACTACGCTGCAATCGGTAACTATTGGCTGGAATGGCGGATATGATTCCGATTTCTCGCTGATGGCCTACACCGGTTCAGGGACACCTGCAAGCCTGCTGGGGGTGACTTATGATAGCCTTGACCAGAATGGCTGGAGCCTTGTCGGACACTACTATGATGCCGTCGTCGGAACACCGACAGCGGTGAACACCGGAAGCACCGTTTATTCGTCGAGTTACTACCTGTTGTCGGTGCTTAACCCTGAGCTAAACGGCGCAGGCTGCAGCAGCGGTCAAAATACGCGTACTTGCGCGAGTGACGGTAGCAATGATTATTTCAAGCTGCTTGCAGTAAGGGGAACACCAGGAGCAACAACACCTCCCCCCCCCGGCGTGCCTGTACCACCAACCGCATTCCTTTTCTTAGCTGCGCTGCCGCTGATCCGCTTAACCCGGCGTGCCAAAGCGGCCTAACGTTGGCGAAAGCTGGAGCTTAAAGCCGCTCAATTGAGCGGCTTTTTTTATTTTCCAATCTGCAATAGCTCCGTATCCGGCAACCGGTACTCTGCCGTCACGCTATCATTATTCATCAGTGCCAGATAATAGGACTGCAACCGCAGGTCACAACCATCTTCCAATCCGCTGCCATACAAGCGATCACCCAGTATCGGGTACCCAAGCCCGAGTAGATGAACCCGAATTTGGTGCTTGCGCCCGGTCTCTAACTTGACCTCTATCAGGCTTCGCTCGCGCTCCCTGTCGACCTCCAGGGTAGTCATTCGGCTTAATGCCGCTTTGCCATCCACAGCGCCATCAACCAGCTCGTCATTTAACTGCAGACAGCCTTTAACGACCGCGCGGTAACGTTTATCCACCTGCCTGGCTTCAAACAAAGCGGAAAGCCGCTGCGCACTACGCTTATTATGTGCCAACAGGATCAAACCCGATGTCGCCCGATCCAGCCGATGAACAATAAAGGCGGGCCGCTCTGGTTGGAGCCGGGTCTCAGCCCAGCGATACAGGGTGGTGTGATCGCCATATTTAGAGCCCTGACAGAGCATTCCGGTGGGTTTATTCCAGACCGAAAAATCCCCCTCGTCGGCGATCAACCGGGGTACTAACGGTGGCTGAGTTAACACCTGGGGATCGTAATAGAGATGCAGTGCGTCACCGCAGTTTAACAGCCGTGAGGCACGCCTCAGTCGCTGGGTTGACCCCTGCCGGGTCAGCCAGACCGCACCCTTCTGCATCACCGCCTTGAGTTCGGCACGCGATAGCCCAGCGGCAACCGTTTCACAGCCCTGCGCTAGCCAATCGATCGCTTTGCGACCGGACTCAGTAATGGGGAGATGGTGTTCGAATTTTGCAGTCATAACGGACCATCGCTGTTGGAATGAATTCCAACCCAGTACCGGGCTGTAGGTCGGGTTTTAACCCGACGGGTTAGCTTGATGTACATCCTCTACATCGCCGCTCTTGCGCATTGCCTGCAGGGACGCAGGTA
>CAXBEA010000087.1:0-16690 GCA_963974645.1 uncultured Neptunomonas sp.
CTCTGTTGCACGGCTAATCTGAATAACACGCTGTTTACGGATGGGAACTAGCTAGGACTTGCTTGATAGGTTCCAGTTGATCTGAGTCGACAAGTATTAGATGGTGACCAAGCTGAAGATCAAGATGAAATCGATTTATCTTGTAGTTTTCATGGTGCAAGCCAATGAACGCTCCTACCGAGCCGCCTACAAAAAGAGGGCCAAGAATCGCAGTCAAGAAAACAAAGCCCTTTAGTGAGTCGCTCATTGCCCAAAAAGGTGCTCCGAAGGTGACAATACAGAAACAAAAGAGACTCACGACCAAGCCAACCAATAACCCTAGCTCTATACCTCGAACCAAGTCACTCTTGTGAATAAGGTTTGCAGAATGCAAATGGTGTTGCTCAAGGCCGTCAGAGTCATTGCTAATAACATGAATATATTTATCGCTTAAATGTAACTGTTGATGCAGTGCTACTACGGCCTCATCGGCAGCCGCCAAGGTTTCGGCTAAAAAGTATTCCCGTCCCATGATCAATCCTCTTTCGAAAATTAACTGATACGGCAGAAAAAACTTAGTTAGCCCTCATCGCTACAAAACAGCTTAGACGGGGCAAATGGTAGAGCTTTCAATCAGTGAACTTTCGATTTTCCCCTTCAAGGCAGAATCTAGCAAACGAATTCAATTTTGACTTATGTCAACTATTCGTGTTTTGGCTCATAGTAGGGCCTACTTATACTTGACAGTATTTAAGCATGCAGCCTTGAGCTGCCACGCAACATGGTAGGCGAGATGGTTGCTTTGTCGTAACAAGCGACCATCAAGGAGCTGAATCGGCAAGCAGTAGTCACCAAGCGATCACTTGAGATGAAAGTTCAAGGCTAATGTAACTTTTTGTGCTACAGGCTCTATGAACATAAAACCTGTGGTGGTTGTGATGGCTACGTTGACTTCGTGATTTCTTTGCCCAAAAGCACAACATGATATATATCAATCATTCTTTATTCGGGACTTTTCTTCAACTACTATGCCTGTGCGAGTTGTATTTTCGGTCTCTGCGAACTCTTTGCGACGGAGGCCAATAACAGGGATCAAAACAAATGAAAAAATCAGTTATCGCTCTGGGGCTAACTTCATTGTTGAGTTTCAATGCTATTGCCGCATCTCAGACCTCCTCAGCTGAAGGTGCCAAGGTTTACATCATCTCACCTGCGGCTGGAGAAACAGTGCCTCAAACCTTTGCTGTTAAATTCGGACTAAGCGGCATGGGGGTTGCGCCAGCTGGGACTGAGAAAGCTAACACCGGACATCACCACCTACTCATTGACGGTAATGAGCTTCCTGCGTTAGATCAGCCCATGAAAAATGAGGTAAAGCACTTTGGTGGCGGTCAGACTGAAACCTCGTTAACACTTTCTCCGGGCACGCACACGCTTCAACTTGTGCTTGGGGACAAAGCCCACGTTCCTCACAACTCACCCGTAATCTCCGAGAAAATTACCATTACCGTTAAATAATTTCGGTGCCTGCGGCTGGCTGGATAACCAACCGCAATGCCTCTGACGTCGTGGTTAATTAGGAAATTTTGGCGCTGTCGCAGCAGCGGGCATACGCCTTACCAGTTCTATTTCTGTTTTGTATATGATCTCCTCCGGTCCTTTCAGACGGGTAAGATACTCAATTGAAGATAAGTTGAATCTGTCCAGTCGCCTCAACATTAATCGTGCTTTTTCCACCTTCGACCGCAGGCGCTGACGAGATTGATGCCATTTCAGCTCTCATCATAACGCGTCCAAAAGGTGGCCGTTGGGTTCCAGTATTTAAATCAAGAGCAACAATTTGATAGCGAATGGCTCCCATAGTCTTTTGTATTAGTGCGGCGCGTTCTTTAAATCTACTTAGTACTTCAACTGAAAGAAGGTTTTCAACCTTTTGACGGATAGGCTGGCTTATATCGAAACTTATTGATGATATTTTCAGCTCTTTTTGTAGTTTCCCTAAAATATCTGATAATTGATTTACATCTGCGCTTTTTAATTCAATGTTTTGAGATGCTTTCCAACCCACTATTTGTTGGTTTTGATAGATAGGTTGGGTTTGGTAATTTCCTGTCTGGTACTGAATGTTCTTCGTTGTTTTCAGGGTTGCTAACGCCGCGACCATTTGACTATTTACCACATTGCTTGCTTCAAATATTTGCGCTGCTTGGTGAGACGCTATGAGCGTGACATTCATAACGTCATTGTCAATTTCATCCTCAGCGCTGGCAGACAGATGGTAGAGATTGTAGTTAAGGCTGCTGTTGATTCCATCTGCGTAAGAGGGCAGCGAAGATGCCAAAAGCAGTACAATTGTGGGGATTAGTGAATGTCTCATAATCGTTCCTTGTCTGTTAGTGCTTTGTTTATACATAGATTTAATAGGCTACGCTTGTCTGTTGAAATCATCCAACCCATTGATCTAGCCAAGTATGGTTTGCGCTTAATATTAACGAAATCAAGTTTTTATAGGGATGGAAATCCTTTTCCACATTTATAGCAAACATAGCTATAGCAAACATAGCCTATAGCAAACATAGCCAGGATGGTCTGTAGAGGGTACTTTGCAGTCGGCTGTTCTGACAGGATCACGTGCGCCAGGTTATGAAACATTTTCATCGAATGCCTGGCGGCCTCAATCCCAGCTACTATTTCTAGCAGGTGCCACTACGGACATCTGGATGACCGGTTCTGAGCAAATGCTTAGAAGTGAGTCCAAGTGATCAATCCATAGGTGACTTTTCTCACTGGCCTGCTAGACATAAGGGTGGATGTTTTGCGCGTCGATTGCGTGCCGGCTATCGAAGCACCTCTCCACCTACCACCTGCCCTCGATGGAGAATGATGATGAGTTATTTTGAAACTATCCAAGCTCCTTGCAAGGAACGCCATGGGAGTATCGCACTGCGTATAGAGTCAAAAGTAGCGGATCTGGGTGATTTCTCGGTACGCCGGTGTTTGCCTGCACAAAGGCGGCGTATGGTTGGGCCTTTCGTGTTTTTCGATCACATGGGACCCGCAGAGTTTCCCCCTGGAAAAGGCATCGCAGTGCGTCCTCATCCTCACATCGGCATTGCCACGATCACCTACCTGTTTCAGGGCGAGATTATGCACCGCGATAGCTTAGGGGTCGAGCAACCTATTACCGCTGGTGCGGTTAATCTGATGGTGGCGGGACGTGGGATCGTACACTCCGAGCGTGCGGGCTCAGACTTGGACATCAGCTCCCAACTACACGGGATCCAGAGCTGGATTGCATTGCCGACTGAACAGGAGGAGATGGCTGCCTCTTTTACCCATTATTCCGCATCATCCTTGCCTGACATCACTCTGGAAGGTGCAAGGGTGCGGGTCATCATGGGCGAGGCCTTTGGCGAGCGCTCACCGGTTAAAACCTTTTCACGAACGCTGTACCTGGACATTCGCCTTCAGAAAGGCGCACAAATAACCCTACCTGACGGGGAACAAGAGTTGGCCTTCTATGTGGCCGAGGGCGCAGTAAAAGCGGATGATGAGACGGTGGAAGCTGGCGTAATGGCCGTCACCTGCCCCGATAAGACCGTCTCAATATCCGCTTTGGAGGACAGTCGCGTGGTAGTCGTAGGTGGTGCCAACATCGGCCAGCGCGAGATTTTTTGGAACTTCGTAGCCACCACCCATGCGCGCATCGAACAAGCCAAACAAGACTGGCGCGATCAGAAGTTCGCCAGGGTGCCCGACGATGATGAGTTTATTCCCCTACCTGAATGACGGAGTACCCTATGGATAGATCAGCCCGTACCGACGTAGAAATTCACTCGCTGTTGCAACAGCGACATAGTCCCTATGCGTTTGATCCCGATCGAATCGTTGCAGTGGAGGATGTCAGGGCGCTCTTTGAGGCGGCACGCTGGGCAATGTCATCCTACAATGCCCAGCCGTGGCGCTACATCGTCGGGGTTAAAGCCCGCAATCCAGAAACGTGGGAGAAAATCCACTCTGTGCTTCTGGAAGGCAACCAGCCTTGGGCGGCCAATGCACCGGTGCTGGTATTGGGTGTAGTCATGCATAACTTCGAGCATAACGGCAAGCGAAACAAAGCCGCCAGTCATGACCTTGGGGCTGCATCGGCTTTCCTTACGCTGGAAGCTACCGCTAGAGGACTTGTTGTGCATCAAATGATTGGCATCGATCCCGACCGCGCACGAACGCAGTTTGGTATCGAGGACTCACAGGAGCCATTAACGGCTTTGGCTATCGGTTATGAGGGAATGCCTCAGCAGATCGATGCAAGCTTCGCCCAGCGTGATACCAAGCCTAGGGAACGCAAACAGGTCGCTGAGTTTGTGATCGAGGGGACGTTCTGAGCCGGCATATCTGGGGCTTTGCAGGGTTATGTCTGAGTTAGACAACAGATAATGGCTACTCATTAGGTTCATCATAGACCTGCACCCGCCCGTCTTGGATGCGCACGGCAAAACAAGCGATATCGTCAAAGGCCGGGGGTTTGAGCACACGCCCCGTTTTCAGGCAGAAGCAGGCACCGTGACGGGGACAGGTTACCGTTTCCGCTTCAATCACGCCGCCATCAAGTTCACCATCATCGTGGCTGCATCTGTTCTCCACCGCATAGAATCGCCCTGCCAGGTTGACCAGCAATACGCTGTAATGCGTCAGTTCAATCACTCTGTGCTCGCCCGGTTCCAGAGCCGCGACAACGTCCTGCCATTGAGCCATTTCAGATCCTCCGTCTATGCGTTGGCCAGCACCCTGTTCAACCTCATCACGACATCCATCTATTCCTAAAATCGGTAACAGCAAGTTATTACAGCAATCTATTACAGCGATCTATTACAGCAGTCTATTACAACAGTCCCAGCTGCAGCTTAGCGGCTTCTGACATTCGGCTCGCATCCCAGGGAGGGTCGAATACCAGTTGCACCTCCACCGAGCGTACCCCCTGAACCTGCAGCAGTTTGCGTTTCACATCCGCCGCCAGCACCGCTCCCATACCACATCCCGGCGCCGTCAGGGTCATCTGCACCTGGACATGATGGCCGCCCTCCGGGTGCCGACCGATACTACAGCTGTAGATCAGCCCCAGATCCAGAATATTGACGGGAATCTCCGGGTCATAGCAGGTCATTAACTGCCGCCGAAGCGCCTGTTGATCCACCGGCACAGCGTCGAGATCAGCTGACGAAGCAGCCTTCGCGGGCTCCCGCGCCAAGTCCAAGTCCAAGTCCAAGCCCAGCGCATCGGCATCACCCGCATCGATGCGCACCAGCTGGCTACCGGTATTGACCGTGTAGGTTCCCCCCAATGATTGCTGAATACGTATCGGGGTCCCCTTCGGTAGCAAGATCGGCAGGCCTGAAGGGATCATCAGGGCATTGCAATCGCGGCGCAGATAGATGGGTTCGGTCGGGTGCATTTTGCCTCCTTTTTGCGTCTTTCTAGCGACGATCGCCCTCCTCTTAAGATAAAGGGGCGGTCAGCCTCCTGGGCTATTCGGTTGTGACCCAAGGATCAGATAGGGCTGGGTCAGGGCGCCCTTCATCACTCAGGGCGGCCATCAAGGTATGCCAGGCCAGGGTCGCGCACTTGATTCGGCTTGGAAACACCCGCACTCCCAGCAACACTCTGAGCTTTCCCAATCCATCCGCTCCCGTTTGCTGCTGTCCGGTAACCAACCCATGAAAATGATCAAACAGCGCCTCGGCCTCAGCCTGGGTCTTACCTTTCAAGCCTTCCGTCAACAGCGACGCAGACGCCATCGAAATGGCGCACCCCGCACCTGTGAAAGCGATATCTTCGATAACGGGCGCGTCACCGGAACCGATCATCATGAACAGTTTCAAGCGATCGCCACAGAGCGGGTTGTACCCTTCCCGGGAGTGGTTGTATTGCTCGGGCACTCTAAAATTACGCGGGTGCCGGCCATGATCGATAATGACCTCCTGATAGAGTTCACGTAGCTCCTGATTAAGCATAGCTTCACTCCGTAACTTGTTGATTGTTAGCAGCCTGAACGTTCCCGACTAAAAGCTCTCTACTGAAAGCTCTCTACTGAAAGCTCTCTACTGAAAGCGCCCTACTTAAAGCTCCCTACTTAAAGCTCCCTACTTAAAGCTCCCTACTTAAAAACATGCTGCACCTCATGCAACCCCGCCACCAAGGCATCGATATCGGTGCGACTGTTGTACAACGCTAAGGATGCACGCGCGGTAGCTGCCACACCGAAGCGCTCCATCAGCGGCATAGCGCAATGGTGACCCGCACGAATCGCGACGCCCTGCTGATCCAAGATGGTACCGATATCATGGGCATGCGCCTCGGCCATGACGAAAGAGAGAACTCCAACCTTGTTCTGTGCGGTACCGATCAAACGCAGTCCCTCAATCGTGGCCAACGCCTGGGTTCCATAATCCAGCAATGCCCGCTCATGGAGGGCGATGCGGTCTAGCCCCAGGGTGGTGATATAGTCGAGCGCCGTCGCCATACCGATAGCGCCAGCGATATGCGGGGTGCCCGCCTCAAAGCGGTAAGGCAGTACGTTATAGTCGGTTTTTTCGAAGCTGACCCGGCTGATCATGTCACCGCCTCCCTGGTAGGGTTCCATCTCCTCCAGCAGCGCCCGTTTGCCGTAAAGCACCCCGATACCGGTGGGACCATAGACCTTGTGGCCGGAGAACGCGTAGAAATCGGCATCGAGCGCCTGCATATCGACCTGCAGGTGGGGGACCGCCTGGGCTCCGTCAACCAGAACCACGACACCCGCGTCATGGGCCAGGGCGATCATCTGAGCTACCGGGTTGAGGGTACCCAGGGCGTTGGAAACCTGGGTAACGGCAAGCAGACGACAGTTTGGCGTCAGCAGCGCGGTGAATGCCTGCCACTCGATCTCGCCGGCATCGTTAATGGGCACCACCCGTAACCGAGCCCCCGTCTGTTGACACAGAATCTGCCAAGGCACGATGTTGGAGTGATGCTCCATGGCGGTGATCAGAATCTCATCACCGGGCTTGAACCGGGGGCGGGCGTAGCTTTGCGCCACCAGATTGATCGCTTCGGTGGTCCCGCGTACGAAGATGATCTCTTCGCGCTGGCGGGCATTCAGGAAAGCCTGGACGCGATCCCTGGCCGCCTCATAGGCGAAGGTGGCCTCTTCGCTCAGGGTATGGGCGCCCCGGTGGACATTGGCATTGGTCTGCAGATAATACTGCTGCAGCCGATCCACCACCGCACGCGGCTTCTGGCTGGTGGCGGCGGAGTCCAGATAGATCAGCGGCGCGCCATGCACCTGCCGGCTCAGTATCGGAAAGTCCTGTCGCCAACAGGCCGGGGCAGAGGAAGCGTCATCGATGCGCTCATCAGCCCTGCGATAAGACCCAGCACCCGGTTCTTGCTTGGGCTCTTGTGCTGGCTTAGGCTCTTGTGCTGGCTTAGGCTCTTGTGTTGGCTTAGGCTCTTGTGTTGGCTTAGCCAGGGAGTCGGATGACGGCAATGGCTGATGCAGGCTCATAACGTTTTCCCCTGCAACAGCGCCCCGCCCATCTGGGATGCCAGGGCATCGAAGGTCAACGCCTCCAGGCGCTCGCTTAACGGCCCTGCAGGGATGCGATCGAGGGCTTCCCGGGCAAAGGCGAAGGTCAACAAGGCGCGGGCGTGATCCCACTCCAGACCCCGACTGCACAGGTAGAACAGTGCGTCGTCATCCAACTGACCCACGGTCGCGCCATGGCTGCACTGCACATCATCGGCCTCAATCTGCAACTCCGGTTTGGTATCAATTTCAGCCCCGGTTGAAAGCAGTAGGTTTTTATTAACCTGGCGGGCGTCGCTCTGCTGAGCGCCCGGATGGACCACAGCGATGCCATTGAAGACCCCCCGGGACCGGTCGTTGAGTATCCCTTTGTAGAACACCTCGCTGCGACAACCCGAGTGGAGGTGGTCTATCCGCAAATGGTTGTCCAGATGCTGCCGCCCGCCGAGCAGATAAAGCCCGTTCAACTGAGTCTCAGCGCCGCCCTCTGTCAGCCGGACCTGGACATCATTCCGACAGATACCGCCCCCCAGCGTCAGGGAGAAGCTCTGGAACCGACTGGTTTCGGCCTGCTCGACATGGAGCCCAGCGATGTGATGACCCTGCTCACTCTCGCGCAGCAGCTTGCAGTGGGTCAGGCGGGCACCCGCGGCCAACGACACCTCGGTCAGCGAGTCGGTGAACTGCACCGCTTCAGGGTCGGCATCGGGTTGGGTAGCCCCCAGATACTCCTCAACCAACTGTGCTTGAGCCCCAGATTCCAGCAGGATCAACAGTCGCGGGTAGCTGGCGAAGGAGTCCGGCCCACTAGGGCTGTAGAAAAGGCAGTGAATCGGTTGTTGCAACTGACAGCCGGCTGGCAGATATAGGAACAATCCATCATCAAACCAGAGCGAGTTCAGGGCCGCAAAGGGATGCCCCTGATGTTTCGCTATCCGGCCCAGGTGAGCACCAATCAAGGGCTGTTGCTGCTCTAGTGCTTGGCGCATCGACAGCAGTTTAGCCCCTCGAGGCAAGGAGGAGACCCGGGAAAGACCGGCCTGAAAGCGCCCCGCCAAGAACACCAGGCGGTGCTCTTCGGTGGCCGACTGCAGTGCGTTGAAATACTCCGCTTTATCCCGGTCCAGCATCGCAGACTGGACTGCGGACTGGAGATCCAGTGCCTCAGCCGCAACCCGGAACTCGGTGTTAGCCAGGACGTTTATATTGGTGTATTTCCACTGCTCCAGGCGCGTATCAGGCAGTCCCTGGCGATTGAAGTCCAGCTGCGCCTGGTGTCGGAACTCCGCCAACCACGGCCAGTTTGAGACCGGTGCAGATCTCTCTAACGGCGTTTCACTTAACAACAGCGTGGTTCCCATCGCTCACCTCCTGTAGCTCCAGTGCAGTCTCTTGGGAATCGCCATAACCCTGTTGCTCCAGCTCCCGTGCTAATTCTGGCCCGCCGGAGCGGATGATCCGTCCATGCTGAAGAACATGGACAAAGTCCGGTATCAGATAATCCAGCAAGCGCTGATAGTGGGTGACCAGGATTAACGCCCGTTGGGGGCTGCGGAAGGCGTTGACACCCGCGGCCACCCGTTTCAGGGCATCGATATCCAGCCCTGAATCAGTCTCATCGAGGATCGCCAACTGGGGCTCCAATACCAGCAACTGCAATATCTCGTTACTCTTCTTTTCTCCCCCAGAGAACCCTTCATTAACCCCCCGGTAGATCAACGCCTCATCCATCTGCATCTGGGTCATCTTGGCCTTGACGTCGTTCAAGAAATCCAACGCATCAAGCTCAGGTTCCCCCCGCTGCTTGCGCAGACTGTTGAGGGCGCTCTTGAGGAAATGGATATTGCTGACGCCGGGGATTTCGACCGGATACTGAAAGGCCAGAAAGACGCCCGCAACGGCCCGTTGTTCAACGCTGAGAGAGAGGAGGTCCTGCCCCTGATAGAGCACCTGGCCTCGGGTGACTGCAAAGTCCGGGTGCCCCGCCAAAACATTGGCCAGGGTGCTTTTTCCCGAACCATTGGGGCCCATGATGGCATGCACCTCACCGGCAGCCACGTCCAGGTTGATCCCCTGGAGAATGGCTTTACCGGCAATCTGTACCTCCAAATTCTTGATAGCAAGCATGATGTTGGACATAGGGTCCTCCCCTTCAGGTGGCGACGCTGGGTTGCAGAAACTTTTTCAAGTACCGCCATAACCCGCGAAGCAACTCGATCAGCAATCCCACTCTGCTTTCTGACATGCTAGGTTCCTCCTGCTTACCTAAGGGCTCTTATTGGGCTCTTATGGGGCTCTTATGGGGCTAGTATGGGGCTAGCAGAACTTAGCCCACGCTACCCTCCAGACTCACTTCCATCAGTGCCTGAGCCTCAACGGCAAATTCCATCGGCAGTTTGCGAAACACCTCCTTGCAGAAACCGCTGACCAGCATCGATACCGCAGCTTCGGGGTCGATCCCCCGTTGCTGGCAGTAATACAGCTGGGCGTCACTGATCTTGGAGGTGGTTGCCTCATGCTCCACCTGGGCGCTGGGGTGACGGACCTCGATATAAGGCAGCGTATGCGCCCCGCATAATTCACCCAACAACAGCGAGTCGCATTGACTGTGATTGCGAGCGTTAAGCGCTTTGGGGCCGACCTTGACCAGCCCTCGGTAGCTGTTCTGGCCATGACCGGCGGAGATCCCTTTGGACAGGATCGTGCTCCGGGTATGCTTGCCGAGGTGAATCATCTTGGTGCCTGTATCGGCCTGCTGGTAGTTATTGGTCAGCGCCACCGAAGAGAAATCTCCGGTCGAATAGTCACCCTTGAGAATCACGCTGGGATACTTCCAAGTGATCGCCGAACCGGTCTCCACTTGAGTCCAGGAGATTTTGCTGTGATCCCCGGCACAAAGCCCGCGCTTAGTGACGAAGTTATAGATGCCGCCTTTGCCCTGCTGATCGCCGGGATACCAGTTCTGTACCGTCGCGTATTTGATCTCGGCTCGCTCCATCGCCACCAGTTCCACCACGGCCGCATGCAGTTGATTCTCATCGCGCATCGGAGCGCTACAACCCTCCAGATAACTGACGAAACTGCCCGCTTCGGCAACGATCAGGGTACGTTCGAACTGACCGGTACCGACGGCGTTGATACGGAAATAGGTGGACAGTTCCATCGGACAACGCACCCCTTCGGGGATGTAACAGAAGGAACCATCGCTAAAGACGGCAGCGTTCAGGGCCGCATAGAAGTTATCGGTATAGGGCACCACCGACCCCAGATAGCGTTTCACCAGTTCAGGGTAGCGCTTAACCGCCTCGGAGAAGGAGCAGAACAAGACCCCCTTGGCGGCCAACTCATCCTGAAAGGTGGTCGCCACGGAGACGCTGTCGAACACCGCATCCACCGCCACGCCCGCCAGCCTTGCCCGCTCCTGCAGCGGCACCCCGAGCCGCTCGTAAGTGCGCAGAATCTCAGGGTCCACTTCTGCCAGGCTCTTGGGTCCAGCGGCGCTGGTCTTGGGGGATGAATAGTAGCTGATGGCGTTAAAATCGATCGGTTGGTAATGAACCCGGGACCAGGTCGGTAACGGCATCGTCAGCCAGTGACGATAAGCGGCCAGGCGCCACTCGAGCATGAACTCGGGTTCCTGCTTCTTGGCAACGATCTGCCGGATTACCGCCTCGCTTAACCCCGGTTCCAGGCTATCGGAGTCTACGGCGGTGACAAATCCAGGGCTATAACCACGGCTCAGCAACTGCTCGAGCGTAGGGGTTGTTGTGACCATTGTGCATACCTCCCCTTTTTTGTTGATCTGCTCGGGGGCTTAAATTTTCACTCCGAGCATCCCGCTGGCTTCGGGCGTGTTGATTAAGGAATCCAGACTGACCCGTTCCAGGGCTTGGTAAATCACCCCATTAACCCCTTGCCACTGCCTGCGGATGGCGCAACTGGCCTCTAATTTGCAAAGTCCGCTGCGCTGACTGCATTCCGTGACAGCGACAGGCCCTTCCAGCACGTCGATCACCTTGGCCAATGAAATCTGCTGGGGGGGCTTAGCCAGCCGATAACCGCCCTGCTTGCCACGACATGAGCTTAACAATCCACTACGGCTCAATAATTTCAGCAGCTTACTAACAGTACTGGGCGGCAGTTCAACTGTCTGGGCCAGACTAGCCGCACTGTAGGTTCTGGACGGCTCTGTTGCCATCTGGGCCAGAATCACAGTGCCATAATCGGTCAATTTGCTTATTCGCAGCATCCAGCTTTGTCCTTTTCAGTTCTGCAGCACTCATATAGTACTAATATAGTACCATATGAGTGCTACAGAAAGATTTCGGCTCCATTTCTTTGTTGGTAATATCCAGCCGCCCTTGACCAAAGGGATACCTGCGGCAGGCGATTTGGGTGCCGGGATGACGGATTAGCTGACGGGCCAAGGTCGCGGTTAAGGCTGAGGTTGAGGTTCGCCAAAATAGGTTGAAAATTACTCTAAACTACAGAGTAGAGTTTTGCAGCGGATCGATACAGAGGTAACAGCTTGAGCGGATATTGATTAGGGAGGCTGCCTAGATGATAAAACCGAGAATGACCCATATTGCCATGCACGTTGACAATCTGACCCGGTGCGTCGCTTTTTACCAGAAATACTGTCGGCTGCACGTTGTCCACCAGCGGGAAAAACACAACAAGCAAGTGGTCTGGATGGCTGAACCAGGACGGGCCCATGAGTTCGTGATGGTGTTTCTGGAAGGTGGCCCCTTACACGAACCCGCAGCCAATGATTTTAGTCATCTGGGTTTTGCATTGGCCAGTAAAAGCGAGGTGGACGCCATTGCTCTTGAGGCAAAACTTGAAGGTGTTTTAGTTTGGCCCGCGATACAGGAGCATTACCCGGTGGGGTATTACTGTGGTTTAGTCGACCCTAACGGGAATTATGTTGAGTTTAGCTATGGCCAGCCGCTGGGACCGGGCTCCGAGAATCTGCCGTTCGGCTAAGCACAAATTTGAGGTGGCCATACGTAAAACCTCGATAAAAAAATTACGGTTTATTACGATGGCGCCTGCCCTAGGTGCGTCAGGGACCGGCGTAATTATCAGAAAATAGCGGCCAACAAGTCCGAGCAGGCTCTCTGGGTAGATATTACCGATCGTGATGCAGAACTCGAGCAGTTAGGCACAGACCCACAAAAAGCGTTAACTGAGCTTCATATAACAACGGCCGACGGCCAAATCCTTTCCGAGCTGGATGCTTATATTGTCCTGATGGAGCGAATTCCCTGGTTAAAACCGCTGGCCTGGTCGATCGGTTTACCGGGCATTCGCCCGCTGCTATCCCGCTGTTACCGGCATAGGGTCGCCAGACGACTGAAACAAAGCGGCCGCTGGCCCGAGTAGTCGCTCTAGGAGGCTGTCCGATATCAGTCCAGCAACAGGTATAATCCAAAGAGGAAGGCGGCCAGCAATAGCAGCAGGTTCCACAGGGCTATCATCTTCAGCCGCCGATACCGTCCCGGCTGCTTCAGGTAACCGATCAGACCGGCCATCGAAACCAGCATCATCAACGCAGAAAAGAATGCAGCAATCCCCTGAGCCACTCGTTGATTCCCCTCCCCGCCGGCAAACCAGGTGAAAAAGATTAGGCTCACCCCGACAAATGCGATCAGGGTCGGCAGAAGGGTCACATAATGCCACCAAGAGCTGACTTTCTGGTTGTCCGGCGGCGACTGTTCGGGTTGCATAAAACCTCCATTAGCCTAGATTGAATATAGTGGCCACTGCAAGCCTGGCTTGAATTGTGCCCAATAGAGAGGGTTCCATCAGATGACGAACAGCCCCATGAATTCTTGGACCGGGGTTGCTTCTAGTTTTGCTTGATCCTTGCAAAGATCGAAGATCTGATCGCAGCGAACACTGGGGAAACGGGTCGCCAAGTTACGCTTGAACTTGTTTTCAAGCAGAGGGATAGCCTCCGCGCGACGGCGTCGATGGCCGATCGGATACTCGACCACCACATCTTCGGTGCGAGTGCCGTCCTTGAAGAACACCTGAACAGCGTTGGCGATGGCGCGTTTCTCCGGATCGTAGTAATCGGCGCTGTACTCTTGGTCCTCTACAATTGCCATTTTATCGCGCAATTCGTCGATCATCGGGTTAGCAGCGTGGACGTCATTCTCGTAGTACTCGGCTACCAGATCGCCGAAGATAAGCGGTACGGCAACCATGTATTGGAGGCAATGGTCGCGGTCGGCAGGGTTGGCCAGCGGGCCGATCTTGGAGATGATACGTACGGCAGAATCATGGGTGCGGATGATGATTTTGTCGATCTGGTCCAGCTTGTCCTTAACCTGAGGGTGCAGCGTTACGGCACACTCACAAGCGGTCTGAGCGTGAAATTCCGCCGGGAAGTTGATCTTGAACAGCACGTTCTCCATGACGTAGGTGCCGTAAGGACGCTGGAAACTGAACTTACGCTGCTCTTCAGGCTTCAGAGCCAGATCCTTGTTGGTGTGGCTGAAGGCGACATCGTAGAAGCCCCACTGCGGCGCGCTCAACACGCTCGGGATACCCATTTCTCCACGCATAGTGATATCAGCCAGGCGAACGGCACGTGAAGTCGCATCTCCCGCCGCCCAAGACTTACGAGAGCCGGCGTTAGGCGCGTGGCGGTATGTACGCAGAGAAGAGCCGTCAACCCAGGATTGAGAGATAGCGGCCATGATCTGATCACGATTACCGCCCATCATCTTAGTAACAACAGCGGTAGACGCCAGACGGACCAGCAGTACGTGGCACAAACCCACACGATTAAAAGAGTTCTCCAACGCCATCACGCCCTGGATCTCGTGGGCCAGGATCATTGCTTCCAACACCTCACGCATGATCAGAGGCGCTTTACCGTTGGCGACACGAAGCTGAGACAGATGGTCGGCAACAGCCAGGATGCCACCGAGGTTATCGGAAGGGTGTCCCCACTCGGCAGCCAGCCAGGTATCGTTGAAGTCCAACCAACGGATCATACAACCGATATCCCAAGCCGCTTTAACGGGATCCAAGCGGTAGGGGGTACCCGGTACGCGGGCACCGTTAGGTACCAGGGTACCTTCCACAATGGGGCCCAGATGCTTGGTACACTCAGGGAAACGCAGGGCCAGCAAACCACAGCCCAACGTGTCCATGAGGCAGTTACGGGCAGTATTCAAGGCTTCGCTGGAGTCGATTTTGAAGTTCAGAACGTAATCAGCTATGTCCTGAATTTCTTGATCGTAATCAGGCCGATCGTTGCGGTCGAAAGTCGCGTTCATGGACCTCACCTAACTGTTTAAGTGTGCGTGAAGCCACTACTTAAGTGTGCGTGAATCCACTACGGGGTATTCGATACCCACGGGTTACGTACAGATGGCTAATAGTAGTCGGTTTTAGCATGCCGCTCAAAAGTATGGGCAGCCCGGTAGTCAAGCGGGAGTACATGGAGACGGGTGTAAATAGCTTAGCAAGGATATCCATGAAGCGGTATGTCGAAGCCTGGAATAAGCGTTGTGATCTGGCAACAGTTTTCCGGACATGTTTTTAAGCAGCTGCTCGTAGCTGCGCCGATTCATAGTCCACCGGACTCATATAATCATTGCTGGAGTGCAGCCGCACCCGGTTATAAAACACTTCGATATACTCGAAAATGGCCTGCTTCGCTTCTTCCCTTGTTTTGAAATCTTCATGATGAGTCAGTTCGGTCTTTAGCATATTGAAGAAGCTCTCTGATGGAGCGTATCCCAACAAATTCCCTTCCGGCTCATGCTGCAGCGAAAGTTATGCTGCTTCAGCAGCTCTTGGAAGCTTGTAGATGCATATTGGCCACCTCGGTCAAATGTATTCGAAGTTTTCGCTATTGATAGACAAGAAAAGGAGCTTCTGAGGAAAGTTATTAAACGAAACAAAGTGTTAGGGTTTTTCAGCCGGCTAGAACCTTGTATCGTCGGTGGTGACCGCCAACTTGTTGGACACCCAGAGTCAGCTGTTGCTAAGTGGTGATGTCGTGGCCACTAATAGTCAGCTCCTGGCCCCAAAGCGGAAGGTTTAGAGTGTTCATTATTGATGCCACTGCCGCGTCAATAATTATGATCCGGCTGTACCAATCAAATAAGATTACCCATCTATCCGCTTTCTGATGGCAACAATGAACGTTTAGCTCGTTCAGGAATCAATAACACATACCGCATTCACCCTGCCGAAAGGCAATTTACGGAGAGTCATTAATGACCAAAGCTAAAAAGACTGTACTGGTAACGATTATCGGAGATGACCGAAAGGATCTCGGAACGCATGAAATCTCCTGCACTATGTCCGAACACATTAATGACGAACATCTGAAACAGGCGCACGACAACGCACGAAACAAGATGGGTTTGAAAAAGAGAAGCTACGTTCTAGCAGAAACCACTCATGCCGATCTTGAGCTTGAGAAGGCAATGCGTGCCCACTTCAATAGCGAGTCTGGGGCTATGTATTCCGAGCAGCTGCATAACCCGATGAACCCCGCTTATGATGCCTACAGTCCGATCAGTATTGGAGGTCATGCCGTGCTCTACCGAGAAGTGCTGGGTGACGTGAAGTATGCCAAGGTCAACTTCGACTGGGTCGACGAGAAGGCCGCAATGGCTCCCGTTCAAGCATTGTAAAAACTTCCCTCAGTACGGATTGAAAGGGGCGTGACTGGAGCCCTTTTCATCAAGTTTGATTAAGTTAGCTTCTGGCCCCTAAGCTGACACTTAGACAGGTGAGATTGAGCGTCGGCAGCAGGCGCTTATCGACACATCCCTGCCTCCTAGATTGTGGTCAGTAGCCTGGAGCGCGAAGCGAGGTATGATCCTTTTGCTTGTTGTTTGCTTCTATACTGAAGAGGTCAATCCTTGTGGGAAGATCTACCATGAAAGTACAACTGTTGGTAACTAAGACAGACTTCAACCTGCCCAACCTTGAAAGAGAGTTTCAGGACCTGGGGGTTGATTACAAGGTGGAGTATGTGGAGGAGCAGCCGGAGATGGTGTCTGCGCTGAATATTCGCCACTCCCCCAATATTATTGTGGATGGGGAGCTCGCATTTCAGCGTAACCGGTCATTCTAAGACGTTCTGCCCAACCACTTTTACGCGCGATAAGCTGG
>CAXBEA010000088.1:0-16535 GCA_963974645.1 uncultured Neptunomonas sp.
GACCCACAACCACCTCCCTGTAGGTCGGGTTTCAACCCGACGCGGGTAGCACCCGTCGGAATAAATTCCGACCCACAGGGACGTGGGAAGTGCGGCAAGCCCGGAGGGAACGGGTTACGGTATGACCCACAAACCGTTTGGCCGAAGAATCTCCACATCGCTCCAACCAACCCACTGTGCCATAGTGCCTTGCGCAGTTAATCTTCTCTGTGGCCAAGAATATACAGGCAAGTTGGGGTTGACGATTTACCCCCAGCAGAATGAGTTTCCCGTTCAACGGTCTGTCACGTTTGCTGGTATGGTTAGCCATGACCAAAGCCAAGCTGATCAAGCAAATTACCGACCAACTGGTGCAGCAACTGAACACCCTGCTGCATGCCAGCGAACAGGCACACCAGGCGGCAACCCACAGCGAGAGTAAAGCCGAGAATAAGTACGATACCCTCGGGCTCGAAGCGGCTTATCTGGCGCACGGCCTGTCGGTACGGGTGCAGGAGGCACAGCGGGGAATTGCGGCTTGGCGACAGTGGCAACCGCGTATGTTTGCCCCCACTGAGGAGATCGCTCTGGGTGCGCTGGTGGTACTGGAGAGCGATCTTGGCGAGGAGAAAATCGTATTGCTGGCACCGCAGGCGGGTGGCCTAACAGGCACTCTGGATGGCACCAAGGAGGGCGCCAAGGTCTCGCTGGTGTCTGCGGCAGCGCCGTTGGGGTTAGCGCTTCTTGGCAAACAGCGGGGCGATGAAGTGGCGGTTGATATCGCAGGCGTACATCGCTGCTACACCGTGATCGGCCTAACGTAGCCTCAGCTAGCCTCAACCACCGCCCCTAAGACAATCAAAGCCCGAGCGCATACTTTGATTGAGTACACACTTTCACTTAACTATTTCATAGACTTTCTTAGCCACGCTGATAACGCCTTCGCCTAGATCTTCAAGCCGCTCCTTTAACAGCCCGATATTCTCATTATGCTGTGTTGACTCATTCACCGCTTTAATCAACTTATCGTACGAGGCCTGATCGGTAATCTGTGGTTTAAGACTTACCCAGTCAATGCTGGTGCTAGATATCACGCCCAATTCGATACCTGAAAGCTGAGCATTGGTCCGCTTAATAGTTGCGTTGCCAATATTTGCCATCCGTCCTGGTTTACGAGCCATAATAGTGCCTCTTTATTTTTTATTATTTTCAGTTATAGCCTTAATTGCATTAGAAAAATCAACAACCTTGGCATCAGCTACTTTTATTTCATCTAATGAATCCTGAGCACCCTTTGATGCTGCAATTAACGTAGAATCTATCTTTTCCCTAAGGTCTTCGATATCCAGAGCCTTTAACACATCGTCTTGAATCTCCTTGATTTTCCGCAGGCTATTCAAATGTGCAGTAATCGCCGCATTAGCCTTTATTAATCTATTCAGCGAGTCGTTTACATTCTTCCTGAGCTCCGCCTCCTCTTGATTTAAGGAAAGGAACAACGCTTCCTCTTTTACCTCGTACGCGTAAAGGGAAAAATTCACCCACTCGTTAAGTGTATCCATGTGTTCTTCATCAGTTGTACCCGTTGGCGTAGGCACTAGCTTTTCATCTTTTACTGACCAGACTTTTTCTTTTTTTGCTATGGCAACCAATTCCCCATCATCACGCCAATTAGAAAGAAACTGTGGATACCAGACATCATCTAAATACTGTTGTCTTTGGCTTCTTAAATTTTCGTAAAACTGATGAATTAACGAATCATAGGATTTGTGAATCGAGACTAGGTCTTTACCTGTTGTGTAGGATAACTCGACCACCTCCTTAGGTACGCTTCCACAACCGCTCATACCCAGCAGCAAAATACTTGAAAAGAAAGCCAACAATAATTTTCTCATAATTATCTCCATCTCTTTGAGCCACTAAGGCTACCGGATTAAATCTTTACCCCGAAAACACCTATTCAACCGATAACTCGTGTTCTTATTATTTACCAACATCGCCCAATACTCTCCTAATAGACCGCCGCTTTCATGGATCCCTTCTCGGCTACTTTATCGTCCTCTTTTTTGCCACCCTTAGAGACGACCCTCTCCATGATAGTGCAGCTTAGAGTTCAGCGAACTCTAAGCCTCGACCTTCTCGACCCTCAACATGGGGTGTTATGAATCCTTGCTGGCTACCAGCACAACTAATACAGGCAATATGAAGGCAGGGATAGTTCGTGACTAAGGGAAAGGGTATACAGGCTGATATCCGAGAATGAGCGTCCGGAAAAGATCAAACAGCGGCGGGCTTATGCTCGGTCAGCAGGTGACTACCTGATGTATTCGATAAGCATTATCTAGGTGAATGATTGGAGCAATAATTGCTGGAATATGGACACTTACTTCCTATATGGATACAAAAAAGAAAGAGTGCTACACAGATTTTTGGAATATAAAAATGAGTCTTTTTAAGAAAACAAGCATTGCTATTTCACGTTTTCTGAGACCTGCAAGGCGCTGCGAAACAGGTCCCTCGGCACGATTTCTGCCTGAGGCCAGCAACATAGCAGCTTGATCCAAGATCACCAAATACCTCTACATCGCTACGGGTTTATTGAATCGCAGAGCGCCCACTTGCAGCGTTGGCGAAGCAGCAGATCACTCCGTCAACCCTGTGCAACCCGCAGATCAGCGCTGCGCCCTCTGTTAGCTACTGCATTTTAACAACAGCCACGTATAATCGCCCATTTTTCATAGGGTATTAACGATGGAGCTATCGCTTCCGCCACTGGTCCAGTTGTTATCGATTTCGGGGGCCTCCTTTGCGTTGATCTTTCTGGCCGAGTTTGGTGATAAGAGCCAGCTGGTGTGTATGACGCTGGCAGCCAAACACCGTCCTTGGCCGGTACTGTTGGGCGCGGTGATCGCCTTTGCGTTGTTGAATCTGCTGGCGGTGCTGTTCGGTTCGGTCGTCGCGGCTTGGATTCCAGAGTTTTGGCTGGCGCTGATCGTCGCGGCGTTGTTCGGCTTTTTCGGGATTCAGTCACTGCTGTTTGATGAGGGAGACGAGGACGACGAAGATACACCTGCGCGCAGCAGCCACAGCCTCTTTATTACTGCGCTGCTGATGATCTTTGTCGCCGAATTTGGAGACAAGACCCAGCTCGCCGTGGCCGGTTTGGCCTCGACCTACCACGGGCTTCCGGTCTGGCTGGGCTCGACTCTGGCACTGGTGGCGACCACCGCGCTGGGGGTTATTGCCGGGCAGCGGCTGCTAAAACGGCTACCGCTGGGGCTGATCCATAAGGTCAGTGGGGTGATGTTTCTGCTGCTGGCACTGCTGGCGCTGTATCAGGCCTTTGCCTGACGCTAGCTCCTTATCTGGATAACCACCCTTATCTGGATAGCTGCCCTTTACTGGATAGGGAGATACTGGCTACCAGCAAATCCTCACCACGACCCTACCCTCACGGTTCTGGATCGTTGCGCGCCCACCCTGGGCTTGGGCAATCAGTTTAACCACATAGAGCCCCAGGCCGAGATGGTTACCCGAGCCATCATTGCGGTTACCGCTGAACAGTTCGAACAGCTGCTCGGTCTGCGCCGCGTCGATACTGCCGCAGTTACTGACCTCCAGCTCGATACTGGCAGTCTCTGCGCTGGTTCCTGCGTAGGTCGCAGAGAGGCGCAAAATGATCGGACTGTCCGCTCGCCGCTCGGGCGGGGTGAAATCCATGGCGTTATCGATCAGTTTATCCAACAGCTGCTCTAACCGAAGATCACTACCCAGTAGCTGTACCCGCTGTACACTCGAGCGGAACTCAAAACGATAGGCGGGATAAACCAGCTGGCAACGCTCGGTATAACTTTGCAAAAGTGCATTCAGATCGATCTGGGCAACCGCCTCCTGCTTTAGCGCATCCTCTAAACTGACCGCTTCGGTGATGCTCTGAATCGTTTTCTCCAGTTTACTGACCCCACGCTGGGCGCTGCCGATCAGCCGCTGTTGCTGGCCGCTATCCGGATCCGTCAACAGCAGTTCCAGCGAGGTACTGATCGTATTCAGTGGATTGCTCAGTTCATGCCGCAGGGTCCTGGGAACCCGTTCCAGAAACTGGGTATAACGCTCCAACCGCTCCAACAACTGATCCATACCCCGCGCCAGCTCGCCGACCTCATCAGAGGCGTCCAGGTCGTTCAGCGGCTGCAGTCGCTGCAAACGCCCGGCACTGTTGTACTGCGCGCTCAGTGCCACCCCCAGCCGTTTTATCCGATAGGCCAGCCTTGATGCGAACAGCAGCAACCCAGCGACCACCGCCAGCAACACCCCCAGGGTCTGCCAACCCAGATCAAACAGGGTCTTGCGCTGAACCTGAGAAACCGCATCGCTGACCACCTGTACCACTACATGCCCGGCCTCGGCATCGCCGGGGTTAATCGGTACCCGTACCCTCGACCAACCTGCATCAACCTGCTGTTCCAAGCCCGAATCGACAAACTGCAGCAAACGCCCCAGCGCCTTCGGCCCCAGACCCTCGCTGATCGCTACCACCTCTCCCTGTGCATTCTGCACCAGCAACTGCTGCTCGATCTGGCTGTAATAAGCCAATAATGTTTGCAGCTCGGGCCGGAGTCGCAGCAGCCGAACCCGCTGCCGAGATTCCTCAAGGCCTTGGGAATTAACATCGTGCATCAGCAGCTCCAGCTCGGCGCTATCACCCAATAGGCTCAGCGGCAGGGCCAGCTCTAGCTGGTAGCGGTCAGCCAACTCCCACCAAACCGCTTCAATAGCTGGTTCGATAACTGTTTCAATAGCTGTTTCAATAGCCACGCCAGCAGCGACGGCATCCACCCTGTTGTTTTGAATCAGCGGCCGAGCCAGAAAACGCCCCGGCCCTTCGGCCATCAACCGGTAACGACGCGCACCGCCAGCAAAGCTCAATTCGATGTAATCATTATCCGCCTGCAGCGGCCTTGACTCACTGGCGTCGTAACCGCCCCGCAATGGGCGCACGTAGTGACGGCTGTCGTCGTCCACATCGATGGCCAAAAAAATCCGATCGTGCCACTGCGCGGCCCGTAGCGAGAGCCGATCGAAAGGAACCGCTTCATGGTGTGCTGGCCAGTCGCTGAAAAAACCATCCAGCAGCAAGGGTTGACGCAAACCGTAGACGCTTAGGGCTTGCACGCGGGGGGCGGTGTTTAAGCCAGAATCGGCACGGGGTGCATCAGGTAGCGGTAAAGTCGGCAGATTGGCGCTGCTAATATTGCTGGCCACGGCCTCTGCAACCAAGCGTGCAGCCTGTAGCTGACTCTGGTCGACCAGGCGGTTGATCGAATCCACATAACGCAGCCCAAGCCAAGGCAGCAGCCCAAGCAGGGGCAGCAGCAGCAACAGTTTTAGCCGCAGACTGAAGCGCATCACTCCGGCTGTTGCCAGCGATATCCAAGCCCGTAGACACTGCTCAGCCGGTCGAAGTCGCTGTCTACCGCTTTGAATTTGTTACGCAGGTGACGGATATGAGTGCTCAGGGTGTTGTTAGTCACCACCGACTGGCGGGTTTTATCTGCCAGGGCATCGAAACTAACCACCGCACCAGCGGCGCCAACCAGCGCATCGACAATCAGCAGCTCGGTCACGGTCAGATTCAGCGGCTGCCCCTGCCAGCGTGCACGCGCGCCCTGCAGATCCAGTTGCAGATCCCGGTCGGCCGCCAACTCAGTCTGTGGTTCTAGCTGGCGCGCTGAACGTTTTAGAATCGCCGCCACCTTTTCCCCCAGCAGCTGCAGCGATACCGGCTTGGTCAGATAGTCCCAGGCGCCCAGGCGCAAACCAAAAATCTGGTCGATCTCATCGGTACGACTGGTAATAAAGAGAACCGGCAGCGCAGGAAAACGACTTAGCAAACGCTGGCAGAACTCAAAGCCGGCATCGGGATTGGTGCCCAGATGAACATCCAACAATGCAATCGCCGGGGGTTGCAGTTGCAACTGCTGCTCGGCCTGGCAGCTGTCGCTACACCCCAGTACGGTATAACCCCGCTGCTGCAGCGCATAGCTGTAGTTAAGCAACTGATCGGGATCATCCTCTACAACTAAAATTCGCGGGCTCATGGCCAACGACCTATCATCTTGCTGCTCATTGCCTGGTTATACTCATACTGCTGAGCCAGCTACTGTTGCACAGCTGCAAAGCGGGTTACAACCCTTGGCAGTAACAGCTGCGCCAGAATGCGTATCTACGCGGTCTGCTTTTCTGCCCATCGACGTCGCTCGCTGGCTCGCGCTGTGAACAAACAATAAAGTCCTTTACCAAACAATAAAGTCATTAAGTACTTTCGTGTAGCGGTTTATGGTTTCATCTAGCTGAATGGGAACTGGCTCTTTGGGCCATCAAATGCTAAAAAAAATACGGTTCAGTGGAAACATTGATGGAGTGGATCAACTCGTTGAACCTATTAGGTTTACTTGATATTTTTGTGGCCATTGCAACCATCGTGGGTTGCATTTACACCGTAAAGGCATTACTACCGCAAAGCATCTAAAAGCCTGCTAGACCCAATTCAGGGTCCCCTTGGTGATGCTCTGCCTAGACACTCTGAATCACCAAGAAGTAAATATGGCAGTAATTGTATATATCGATATGGACGATACGCTCTGTGATTTTCGCAGCGCGTTTGAGCAAACGGTTGCTGATAACCCTGCGATTGCCTTTCCTCAGTCACAGTATGGATTCTTCGAAAATATTGCTTCAATAGAAGGCGATAGAGTGCATTGAAACATTGCGATGGGGTGAGCAGTTTGAGCCCTATATCCCAAATTGAGTCAAACCTCATTACCAGCCTACGCCGCCAACCTTGCTACTCTATCTTTGGAATCTGACCCCATCGCCACGCGCCCATGATCCATGGCCTCGTGACTGCCAATTAACCCATCAGGTCAATAATCGCCGATCCGGTTCAAACTCGATCAACTGTGCCGTTTCGACCACCCGGTCAAAGCCGCTGTATTCCACATTGAGGAGGTAATTCAACTCCCCCGGTATCACCACACTCGGCACTGCCAGCGCCAGGCTATCACCTGAGCGCAACCAACCATCACCGATCGCCGCAGTCTCCACCGGGGCGGGTTCATCACGCCAGTTGGCTGGTAACTGGGCGTGCGCCAGCTGCAATACCTCAGGCTCTGACAACTGCAGCTGTAACATTCGATAATGCTTCAATACCTGGTAATCCTGCAGATGCACCATCACCTCCAGCAGCGCCAGCGACTGCGACGCCGCCAAATAAACGCAGGGCACACCCCGGCTGTTCCAGCGCCCGCCGTAACGCTTGGCCCCCTCGCCGTCGAAGGCGGAGGATATAAATTTCTGTTTGACCAGCCTGAACCCAGTCAGCGTCGTCAAACCAGCACACCCTGTTCAAGCCGCCCGATCAGATCCAATACCGCTTCGGTCTCTGCCGTCGTCGCCAGCATATCGACCGGCCGCTCGCCGCCGAGCCCCCGGACCGGGTTCATCAACCAACGCCGGGCCGCACTCTTATCGCCCTCAAACAGCGCGATCGCGGCATTGGACACCTCTGCAAAACGGTAGAGCCGATCACCCTCATCGAGACTAAAGCGCCCCGCTTTGACGCGTCGCGCCAGCGTCGCTTTAGGAATACAGGTAAAACTGGCCAACTGCTGCTGCTCGATCCCGACAACGGAGGCCAGATTACGGTAAACCTCAATTCCAACCCCCTGCTTAAGCTGCTGATGCAAACCCACCCCACGTGCAAGCATGCCTATCTCGGACCAGAAATCAGCGCTCACCGCTTTAGGACAATACTGTTGTAATGCCATCATCATCACCTTCATCAACTACGGTATCAGTTGATATATTAGCACAACACCAAATGGGTCGGTGTTTTTTAATCGGGGCAGATCTGTTTTTCATCCCTATTCTCTTTGCTTGGTCGCCCAGGCCGCCGACTCACGACCCGCAGCCCGGTGATCTGCTCGACCTCATCAACAAAACGCCCGCTGCCGGTCAACTGGCTACGCTGCACCGCTTCGTGAATCATCTGCCACTCCTGTGCCGGGATGGCCGCCGCCAGAAACGACAGGTGGCCATCGCTGTCAAAGCGCTCCAACCCCGGTACCGAATCCAACCAGCCAAAACAGCTGCGGTCGGTTCGATGCTGGACGCTCGACCACGGATAAGCCAGCGGATCGTCGATCATCTTTGCCTGCACCGGATTGAGCTCGATATAGCGAACGCAGGCCAGCAGGTAATCACTAGCATCGACGATGCTCGACTTGTAGCGACTCTCCCACAGGGTACCGCTGCGCCGCTCCAACCGGTTGCGGTAACGGGTCTGCCTACCCGCCAGGCGCTTCATCAACTTGCCGATCCCCTCCCGCTCGGTCGGTGCCAGCAGCAGATGCACATGGTTGGTCATCAGACAGAAGGCATACACCTGAACCTGATAAGCCTCCTTGAACTCAGCCAGCGTCTCCAGGTAGTAGTGATAATCGTCATCGGCAGCAAACACCACCTGACGATTATGCCCGCGCTGAACGATATGGTGCGGGTAACCCGGCAGCACTACGCGCCCCATCCTTGGCATCGATCCCTCCGTTAATGCTTCAACTCCATTTAAAATAAATCTGTCTCGGTTTTGCTCGTCCCAAAATCGCTGTCGCGCCCCTAACAGGGAAACAAGGTTTAAATAAATGGTTTAAATAAATTTGTCCCGGTTTTCGGTAGCTGATCCCTTCGGGGTTGGTGTAGCTTTTCTTCAAGCCGTTGGGGTAGTAGCTGTAACCGATGGTTTTCTGGAACGCGCCGAAGTCGGTGGTGACGCTGACCAGCTGGTTGAGGGCGTTGTAGCTGTAGCTGTAGCTCTTGCTGAGAGTCTGGGAGTAAGTCTCTTTTAGGTTGAATAGGGGGGAACAATACTTTGGCAAATCACGCAGACGACCGAGTACGCTACCGGCTAGATGGAATAAGGCTGTTTGTGTGTGCATTCTGCCAATAAAATAATTTTATCCATTATTTCAATAAGTTAATTTCAACAGAGTCTGACCTCATTGATTCTTTGGAAAAAACAAGGTCTAAATAAATCTGTCCCGGTTTTTACTACAACCCCGTTATTTCTCGCAGAGGAGAGCAGGCAAATATAATCAGCAATTCTTGGCTCGGAAAAATTTTATGATCCCCGCGATCTCGCCAAATGCAAATATGACGGGAAACAAATAGATAAACATCAAGGGGAGCTGGCTTGAGTTAAGAGCTACCGTCAAGATCATTGTAAGAAAAAATGCTGCTGCTGAAACAAGAAGACCACCCACGACCATATATTTTAAACACACAGAGAGCCGTATGGATGATAAATTGGGTCGAATTAAAATCCAAATACAGACAATCACTGTCACTAAGACTGGAATCCAGATCAACGACATATTAAAAATGCAAATATCTTATTCACAGCCATCACACTCACTTTCACTCTTAAACGCTGCTCCCGCGACACACAACGCTGCAGTGCGGTTGCACTGCTGACATGCTGCGTCTTGCCATAATGTTAAGTTACCACCCCATGAGGAAGCGTTGCATGAATTTTTTACGTAGCATTCATCGTGAGCTTCGCAACATTGACTTACACACTTGTTGCCATTACCTAGTCCGAACGGGGTAGTACACACTTGATCCTGCTCTTCAAAAGGAGGCGAATTTCTTCTATTTCCGTTGTCATCATAGCTATCTTCTCTACCGTCTCCATGCTCTCCTCTGGGGCTATAAGCAAGACCGAGGAAATCTATAAATCGCAATGGATTCTGTGATGCGTACCCGTACGTATTGAGTCCACCGGTAAGCCCAATTGGGTCACTCTGGATGTACCGCCCGGTACTGGAGTCGTAATCCCGAAAATAGTTCTGATGCAGCCCTGTATCTCTATCAAAATGTTGATTTTAGGTATTTTTTATTAACGACCTTACTGTTCGGTCACATGGCTCGCTGGTTATCACTTCACTGGCTAAGGCTTCACTGATTTCAGGATCCATCGCTTCACTGCCGCTCAAAGCGACAGAACAACCGGCTCCAGCGCTCGGCAGACATCAGCATCAGCACGTTACCCAGGATCACCAGGCTGACGCCCAACAGGGCTTCGAGGGTCCACTGGTAACCTTCAAACAGGGTAGAGATCCCAAGCGCGACGATCGGAAAGAGCACCATCGCATACGCGGCCCGCTCGGCGCCGATACGCCCGAGCAGGGTCAGAAAACTGCCAAAAGCCAATACCGAGCCAAACAGGGCCAGATAGACCAATGACGCTGTATACGACCAGCTGGTTTCATAATTGAAGGGGGCATCCTGGAGCAACGCTATCGAGGCTAACGCTGCGGCTCCGTAAGCCATGCCGTAGGAGTTGGTTTGCACCACCGGCAGTCCGGCATGTTGGTTGCGGGTCGAGGCCATATTGCCCAGCGAAGCAATAAACGTCCCCAGCAGACTCAACAGTATCCCACTCAAGGCCGCGCCCTCGACATCCAGAGTCGCTAGTTCGGGTAGAAAAACCAGACAGATACCGACCAGCCCGAGCAACGCACCGGCCAATACCGAGGCTGCGGGGCGTTTACCAAAAAACAGCGCCCCGTTAGCGATATTCATCAGCACGATGGTCGAAAACAGCACCGCAATCAGACCGCTGGTGAGATCGGCCGTCGCCCAGTAAACCAGCATGTAATTAAAGCCAAACAGTGTCAGCCCCTGAACCAGCATCCACAGATGTTGCTGAATGCTGAACCGCATCGGTAATTTTTTCCAGCCGCACCACAACCACAGCATCAATGCGGCCAGTGCAAATCGATAGGCGACCGAGACCTCCGGTGCGACTTCGCCGAGCTGAAGTTTGATCGCAAAGAAGGTCGAGCCCCAGATAAACACGGTCGATAGGTACAGTGGGGTTGTGTTCATCAGCATGGATAACGGCCTAAAATGATTGAGGAGAACCTTTTTAGGCGATCGATCAGGCCTTGTGGGCACGCCCCAGATACTCGTGTGACTGCATCTCCAGCAGACGGCTGGTGGTGCGTTCAAACTGAAAGTCTAGCTGACCGCCCGCGTAAAGTTGTGGCAAGGACACATCGGCGGAGAGGATCAACTTGACCCCGCAGTCGTAGAACTCATCGACCAGGTTGATAAAGCGACGCGCCTGATCATCCTTGTCGTTGCCCAGTTGCGGCACATTAGAGACCAACACCGCATGGTAGAGTTTGGCCAGTTCAATGTAATCATTCTGCGAGCGCGGCCCATCGCAGAGCGCATCAAATTCAAACCAGACCACATCGTCACAGCTTCGCCGCGAATGGATCGGTCGACCGTTGACATCGATCACCAGGCCATCGAGCGCATCCCGCAGCTCGGGTGCCAGGCTCTCGAAACTGCAATTGAGGCTGGCATCAGCAGACTCGCCCAAGGGATGATAAAAGAGTTCGGCCTGCTGCAGCGCGCGCAACCGATAATCCACCCCGCCGTCCACATTGACCACATCGGTATGCTGATTGAGCATCGCGATAGCGGGTAGAAATCGAGCCCGCTGCAGGCCATTTTCGTAGAGCCTATTGGGAACTATATTGGAGGTAGCAACCAAAGCAACGCCATGCTTGAAGAGCATCTCGATCAGCCGACCGAGAATCATCGCATCGGTGATATCTGAAACAAAAAACTCATCAAAACAGATCACCTCCGCTTCAGAGGCGAATTTACCGGCAACCAGATCAAGTGGATTCTTCTCCCCTTCCAACAGCTTCAGTTCGGCATGGACCCGTTGCATAAAGCGGTGAAAGTGAGTGCGCACTTTGGTAGAAAACGGCAGGCTGTCGTAAAAGACATCCATCAGATAGGTTTTGCCACGGCCGACGCCGCCCCAGAAATACAACCCCTGCACAGGGATCACACGCGGCTTTTTAAAGCGTTGGCCGAAGCGTTTGATCAGTTTAGGTTTGGGCCGATTACGCCGAGCCAGGAGATCGTCGTAAAGCCGCTGCAGATGTTTGACTGCTTGTTCCTGAGACGAATCCGAGTGGAAATCCTCACGCTTGAGGTCTTCGCGATAGCGTTGCAGCGGCATTAGGGCGGTCATATCAGCAGATCCAGCGTTGAAAACGCTGGCAACTTTACCGATTGCACCAAGGCTTGGCAATGATCCGAAGGTTGGCTTGAACGCCGCTGTTGTATAACATTCCGCCAAATCAGTGCTCCTCCAACTTTCTATTGCCATTAGCATCGCAACGTAGATCTCAATCCAGATAGCAACCTGTACAGCAACCTATACAACAACCTATACAACAACCTGTACAACAACGACAAAGGGCTACACCATGATTCGAGGATTCACCCAGATTCTGCTGTTTTGGATCTTAGGCGAGAGTCTGCAGTTTGTTACCCAGATCCCGATCAGTGGCAATGTTCTGGGGATGCTCCTGCTGTTTGCCTGGTTGATGCTACGTCAACAGGTTACCTTGGAGCTGGAACAGTCCAGCCAGGCGCTGATCGCCCAACTCTCATTGCTACTACTTCCCGGCGGGGTTGGGCTGTTTTTCCTCGGCGAGCGAATGCAAGGACAGTGGCTGCCGGTACTGAGCGCGATCCTGGTTGGCACTCTGGTCAGCATCCTGCTCTGCATCCTGCTGATGCAGCGACTGACACCGGCCGAAACCACGGATCAAGACAGCGGGGGCGAGCACTGATGGAAACCCTCAATGCACTGCTGGCGCATCTGTTGCAAACGCCGCTGCTGCCGGTAGCGATGACACTGATCGCTTTTCAGCTCGGAGTGACGTTATTCAATCGCCTTAAGCACCCGGCCTGGCTACCACCCATCGTCTCCGGCGGTCTGATTCTGGTGGCGATGCTGGCGCTATTGCCAATGGACTACAGCCATTACTACATGGGTGCCAAGTGGCTGAGCTTTTTGTTGGGACCTGCGACTGTAGCTCTAGCGATCCCGCTGTTTTTACAATTCCACCGTATCCGCGCACTGCTGCTGCCGATCAGCATCACCCTGCTACTGGGCGCCCCGCTCGCGGCAGGGCTAGCAATGCTGATCGCCTGGGGACTTGGCGCCGAAACCGCGATCCTACTGTCAATAGGGCCGAAGTCGGTCACCGCGCCCATCGCCGTCAGTCTGGCGGAGTTGCTGGGTGGTATTGGCAGCTTGGCCGTAGGAATAGTGGCGCTGACCGGCGTGGTCGGCTCGCTATTCGCGCCGCTGCTGTGCCGCTGGATGGGCTGTAAGGATGAGCGAATTCTGGGCTTTGTGATGGGGCTCAATGGCCATGGCATCGCCACCGCCCGCGCGTTTGAAATCAGCCCGACAACCGGCGCTTTCTCAAGCCTGGCGATGGGACTGACCGGCGCCTATACCGCACTGTTTCTGCCGCTGCTGTTGCCGTTTTTATAGCGGCTCAGGTTGATAAAGCGCGGAAAACGTTAGAACGTCGAACAGCGACTAGAGGCAGCTCCGCGCGCTAATCTAAGCGCGCGGCTAGTCACTGAGAGATCAGGCGGGGTCGGGACGGTACTTGAGCTGCATCCCTTTCAAAAAATTACGCAGCACCTGGTCTTTGCATTCACGGTAGTGCTTGTGTCCCTCTTTGCGGAAGAAAGCACTCAGTTCATGCTTACCGATGGGAAACTCCGCTAGCGCCATAATCTCCAAAATATCCTCAGCTTTCAGATTCAGCGCAATTTTGAGCTTATTGAAGATCAGATTATTATTCAGACGTGTTTCCGGCTGCGGCTGGGCACCTTCGCGCTTGCCACGCCTGTCGTTAATCAGACCATTCAAAAATACCGCCAGCCGGGTATCACTGAACTTTTTATAGGCCGGATCCTCCTCTTTTTTCAGCCAGTCGCTGATCTGCTCGCGCGTCACTTCCTGATCTGCCTGGGCAAACAGAGAGATCATTTTAGAATCATTGAAATCGAAGGTGTAACGGATACGGCGGAGGATATCGTTGTTTTCCACAGGAGTGCTCTGATCTGAACTGCAGTTGTGTCACCGTGACTCACTGCCCAGTTATAGGGGAGGCACTTTAACAGATTTTCGCCCGCCTTTAGTTACCCGCTGCGGCTAAAAACCGATCTACTTCTTCCTATCTCTACCCTGGCCGTCAGTGTTCGGCAGCTTTTGATAAACGCTGGCGCGTTAATTGCTATCTAGACCTCTATAACGGCTTCAATCGGCAATAGCGCCAGGGCGGATACTGCCTACCAACTATAAGCTTTACTAAATGGGTAGAATAAGTTCACCTGCGAATTTTATTTTGGGTGGCTTTCCACCCATACCCGTGCATTTACACGAAAGAACCTACAAAAATGAATCTACAATCATTAACCAGCATCCATAATAAATACCTAACCCGGTGAGGAACACAGATGTCCAGTGATTTTGATAAAGATGCCTTGGCGTACCACCGCGCAGCGCCCGCCGGTAAACTTGCTATTGTCGCCACCAAACCTATGGCGACTCAGCGCGATCTAGCCCTGGCATACTCGCCCGGCGTCGCTGCTGCCTGTAATGAGATCGTTCGCGATCCGAGCGAAGTCTCAACCCTCACCGCCCGCGCCAATCTGGTCGGGGTGATCACCAACGGCACTGCGGTACTGGGGCTGGGAAATATAGGCCCGCTCGCCTCCAAGCCGGTGATGGAGGGCAAGGCGGTGCTGTTCAAGAAGTTCTCCAACATCGATGTGTTTGATATCGAGATCGCTGAACTGGATCCACAGAAATTCATCGATACTGTAGCGCGGCTCGAGCCTACCTTCGGTGGAATCAACCTGGAGGATATCAAGGCGCCCG
Source organism: uncultured Neptunomonas sp. (assembly GCA_963974645.1). Lineage (GTDB taxonomy): Bacteria > Pseudomonadota > Gammaproteobacteria > Pseudomonadales > Balneatricaceae > Motiliproteus. The sequence continues at coordinate 14,813 of CAXBEA010000088.1, forward strand.
AGTGCTTTGTGATCGAAAAGGCGCTGAAAGAGCGGATGAATATTCCGGTATTCCACGACGACCAGCACGGTACCGCCATTGTTGCCGGGGCTGCGGTGTTTAACGGTCTGCGGGTGGTGGGCAAGGAGATCAGCAAGATCAAGCTGGTGGTCTCCGGTGCCGGCGCTGCCGCACTCTCCTGTATCGATATTCTGGTCAACATGGGCGTACCCAAGGAAAACGTCTGGGTCACCGATATCGCCGGTGTCGTCTACGAAGGCCGCACCGAGCAGATGGATGAGTATAAGGCCCGTTATGCCCAGGTCACCGATGCGCGTACCCTGGATGATGTGATCGAGGGCGCCGATGTCTTTCTCGGTCTCTCCGCTGCCGGGGTACTCAAGCCCGATATGGTCAAGAAGATGGCTGCCAATCCGATGATCCTGGCACTGGCCAACCCCAATCCCGAGATCACCCCGGAAGAAGCCAAGGCTGCACGCCCGGATGTGATCATGGCCACAGGTCGCTCCGACTACCCCAACCAGGTCAACAATGTCCTCTGCTTCCCTTTTATCTTCCGCGGTGCGCTGGATTGCGGCGCGACCACCATCAATGAAGAGATGAAGGTCGCCTGTGTCAAAGCCCTGGCTGACCTAGCCACCGCCGAACCGATCGATCGGGTACAGAAAGCCTACGCCGGTGAGCCACTGCGTTTCGGCCCTGACTACCTGATCCCCAAGCCCTTCGATCCCCGGCTTATTTTTGAAGTCGCGCCTGCAGTTGCCAAGGCTGCGATGGCAACCGGTGTTGCGACCCGTCCGATCGAGGACCTGGATGGCTACCGCCGCAGTTTGGCGCGCTATGCCTACCGTTCCAGCCAGGTAATGGGTCCGATTCTTGAGCGTGCCAAGCAATCACCCAAGCGGGTGGTGTTTGCCGAGGGAGAGAGCAACCGGGTGCTCCAGGCGGTGCAGCAGGTGGTCGACGAAGGCCTGGCGCAACCCATCCTGATCGGCAACCGCGAACGGATTCAGCAGCGAATTTTAAGCCTGCAACTGCGAATTAAAGAGGACATCCATTTCACGATTGTCGATCCCAACGGCGGTGACTGGTACGACACCTATTTGGCCGACTACACCGCCCGAATGGGCCGCAAGGGGATCTCTCCGGACGAGGCCAAGAGCATCATGCACTCGGACAGGACCGTAATCGCGGCGATGATGTGTCTGCGTGGCGATGCGGATGTAATGCTCTGCGGTGCCCACGGACGCTTCCGTCACCATCTCGAGCGGATCGATAGTCTGATCGGCAAGTGTGACGATATTCTCAATTACGCCACCGTGACTGTGCTTAGTTTGCCCACCGGCACTTTCTTTGTCTGCGACTCTCACATCACCCCCAACCCCAGCGCTGAAGAGGTGGCCCAGACCACACTGATGGCCGCCGAAGAGATGCGTCGGTTCGGGATACTGCCCAAGGCCGCGCTGCTATCTAACTCCAACTTCGGCACCAATGACCTGCCCTCGGCGATGAAGATGCGCGAAGCCTTAAAACTGCTCAACCAACGCGCACCCGATCTGATCGTCGATGGCGAGATGCACGCAGACACCGCCATCTCCGAAGAGCTACGTAACAAGGTATTCCCTAACTCGATCTTACGCGGTCAAGCCAACCTGCTGGTGATGCCGAATCTCGAATCGGCGCATATCGCTTACGGATTACTAAAGACGTTGGGCGGCGGCAT
>CAXBEA010000089.1:0-16394 GCA_963974645.1 uncultured Neptunomonas sp.
GTTGCGTCTCTGGGAGTTGCGTCTCTGGGAGTTGCGTCTCTGGGAGTTCAATCACCGGATGATCGGTACGGGTCGACGACAGAAGCTGAGGAGGATCCTCGGGATGGTTTTGTTCCAGCTGCTGCGGAGACAGCAACGAGGAATCACGCGTCAACGCCCGCTGACCGATAAAGACGCCCTGTTTATGAATCGTCATATACTGGCTATGAACGACACCACAGACATGTCCGCCGCGCTCTATAATCAGTTCATTACACTGAATATCGGCATCGATGCGCCCGCTAACGCTGACCTGGTCAGCGCGTACAACGCCCTTGATCTGGCCGCGACGGCCTACCGTAATACTGTCTAGTGAGGAGATGCTGCCTTCAAACAAACCATCGATATGGAGCTTACCTACTAGACTCATTTCGCCGCTGAGTTTGTTTCCTCTGGCGATGATAGTAACGGCAGCTCGAGTTGATTGAGCGGCAGCATCTCTTTTAAACCATCCCATTGAATGCCCTTCTCCTGGGTGAAGATCTGCTCATAATTATCCATGCTCCAGTTCAAAAACGGAACCGGATTAAGCGGCTTAAACAGATAACGTACCTCGTAGTGCAGGTGTGGGCCGGTAGAGATACCCGAATTGCCACTGTAACCGATCAGCTGTCCCTTTTTGATCAACCGGCCACTCCGCACCGCCGTTTTCTTAAGATGCCCATAATAGCTTTTAAAGCCGAAATTATGATTAATAATCAATAAATTGCCGTAGCCACTCCGTTTATGAAAACCTGAATACTCAACTGCACCATCGGCCGTGGCATAGATCGGCGTTCCCATAGCTGCCCTGAAATCGAGACCGTTATGGTGTTTGTTCTCCCCTGTTACTGGATGTCGGCGTTTACCGAAACGATCTGTCAGAGTGACATCTTCTAACGGCGAACCATTGGGGATCCCATGCAACATAAATAATCGTTCGTAAGCAAGCTTTTGCAGCTCCTGGCTTCTCGCCACGGTTATCGGCAGCGGCTCAAGCCCCATTACTAGCTCGAGTTGCCGCAACGGCTGCGCCCATTCGTCGCTCAGTTGCTGCAGGGCATTACGCTCCTGCTCGATCTGCCCTAGGTTGTCAGACAGCAGATCCAGCTCGGTACGTACTGATTCTCGGCTGTCGACCACATCCGTATACAGATCGGCCAGTTGCTGATGATCTGCACTCAGACTGTTAAGCTCATCGGAGGTCTTGACCAAGAGCAAGTTACTGATAAAAAAACTGGCCAAAAGCATCAGGATGAACAGCAACAGCAGATAATGCGCGATTCGACTCAGCGATAACTGACGCGATCCGGTCGCGGTGGTCAATGTTAGGATTAGGCGGTTCTTCACGGCTAATAGGTACAACTTGAGGACTAAAAAATGAGGTCAAATCATATAGAAACCCGGCAGCGAAGTCACTGCGTAGAGACCGCGGCGTATGGCTGCCACTTCCGTTTTCTGAACTCTAGAGTTTATTCATAACCTAGCGACTCGGGAGCTCAAGTCAGGCTCTTGAATCAGGCTCTTTAATCAGGTTCTCGAATCAAACAGGTCACCCGTGCGGTGATCAGCATCGTTAACAACACCGATGCAGCAAAGGCATAGAGACCGCTGTGAATCTCCACCTGCGCCAAGCCAGCCAGCTTCACCGATGCCAGCAGGACCGCGACCACGAACACATCCAGCATCGACCACTTGCCGTAGAGATGCATCCAGTGCAGGGTCCGCGCCAGCGAGACAGACGCCTCGCCTGTTCGTTCTGAGAGAGATAGGACTCGGAACAACACCGCTATTTTAAGCAGAGGAAGCAACAGACTGAAACTGCCGATCAACAGGGCGAGGAACCAGCGCTGCTCAGCGAGCATCTGCAACAAACCACTCAGCAGTGAGAATTGGTTCTGAATCAGCCAAAACTTCTCCACCGTCATCAGGGGTAAAAAAACGCCGAGCAACAGCAAGCCTAGAGCCAAAAACAACGCCAATCCGAGCAGCAAGCGCTCAGAGGAGAACAGTTGCAATTCAGCACCCATGCTCTTCCCCCCACCTCTAGCGAACAAACGCATGCTGTTTCAGTTTGTGCATCTGATCCCGATAATGGGCGGCTTGTTCGAATTCAAGATTCTTCGAAGCTTCATACATCTTGTCTTCAAGCTGACTCATCGCCCGGCTCAGCTCCTTCGGGGTCATGGTAGCCGGATCAAGATTGTAGTTGGCCTTGGGCTCGGCCACTCTGCTGGCGCCTTTGGCCGCTTTCTTACCCGGTATCCGAGCACCTTCCATGATATCCGCAACCGACTTGGTAATACTCCGGGGGACGATGCCATGGGCGGCGTTATGTGCCTTTTGCTTCGCCCGGCGCCGGTCGGTCTCATCTATCGCTCGCTGCATCGAGCCTGTCATCCGGTCGGCATACAAAATCGCTTTACCATTGAGATTACGTGCCGCCCGGCCAATCGTTTGGATCAAAGAGCGGTCCGAGCGCAGGAACCCCTCTTTATCGGCATCGAGAATCGCCACCAGCGACACCTCGGGCATATCCAAACCTTCGCGCAGCAGGTTGATCCCGACCAGCACATCAAATACGCCGATCCGCAGATCACGAATAATCTCGACCCGTTCGACCGTATCTATATCCGAGTGCAGATAGCGCACCCGTACCCCATGTTCATCCAGATACTCCGCCAGATCCTCCGACATCCGTTTGGTCAGCGTCGTCACCAGCACCCGCTCACCCTTTTTAACCCGCTGGGCGATCTGAGACAGTAGATCATCCACCTGGGTGGTAGCGGGACGCACCTCGATCTCAGGATCAATCAGACCTGTTGGACGCACCACCTGTTCGACAATCTGGCCGCCATGCGCCGCCTCGTACTTGCCCGGCGTTGCTGAGACAAAGATCGCCTGAGGCGCCCGCAGTTGCCACTCCTCAAACCGCATCGGTCGATTATCCAGCGCCGAAGGCATCCGAAAGCCATATTCAACCAGGGTCTCCTTACGCGAACGATCGCCCTTATACATCGCGCCTAGCTGGGGGATGGTGACATGGGATTCATCCACCACCAGCAGCGCGTTGTCTGGCAGATAATCAAACAACGTAGGCGGCGCTTCGCCGGGCCCGCGCCCGGAGAGATAGCGGGAATAGTTTTCGATTCCGGTGCAATACCCCAGCTCCAAAATCATCTCAATATCAAACTGGGTACGCTGCTCCAGGCGCTGCGCTTCGACCAGCTTATGGGCACCCCGCAACTGCTCTAAGCGCTCTTTAAGCTCAACTTTGATCTTCTCAACCGCCTCCAGCAGGGTTGCCCGCGGGGTGACATAGTGTGATTTTGGGTAGACCGTGACCCGCGGCACCTTGCGTAACGACTCACCGGTCAGCGGATCAAAATAACTCAGCGATTCGATCTCATCATCGAACAGCTCAACCCTGATGGCATCTTTTTCCGACTCCGCCGGAAAGATATCGATCACATCGCCGCGGACCCGATAAGTGGCGCGATGCAGTTCCACATCATTGCGGGTGTACTGAATCTCTGCCAGTCGTCTAAGAATAGTGCGCTGATCGACTTTGTCGCCGCGATCCAGGTGCAGCATCATTTTCAGATAGGCCTTGGGATCACCCAGACCATAGATCGCGGAAACGGTCGCAACAATGATCGCATCTTTGCGCTCTAGCAGCGCCTTGGTCGCCGACAACCGCATCTGCTCGATATGTTCGTTAATCGCCGAATCTTTTTCGATGTAGGTATCTGAAGCGGGCACATAGGCCTCAGGCTGGTAGTAATCGTAATAGGAGACAAAATACTCCACCGCATTCTTGGGAAAAAACTCGCGAAACTCACCGTAAAGCTGCGCCGCCAGAGTCTTATTCGGCGCCATCACGATCGTTGGCCGCTGCATCTGGGCGATCACATTAGCGATAGTAAAGGTCTTTCCAGAACCGGTAACACCCAGTAATGTCTGGGTTGCCAGACCTGCCTCTATACCCTGAATCAGCGATTTAATCGCAACCGGTTGATCACCTGCCGGACTAAAGCGCGAATTGACTTCAAATAAACGGGACATGCAGTTTCCTGTGCTAAATCGAGGCTGTACAATTATACATTTTGTAAGGGTACTTCTTGTAAGGGTACTTCAGCACCCGCAAGAAAATGCTTAGGCTCAACGCGTCACCTAGAGCCTGGAATACGATAAAAATAATTAAGTAACTAATAATTAAGTCACTAATAATAAGTAATTATGCTTGCTCTTTCAGAGGACACCAGTTTGGATCTGCTACTTTCCGATCGCGTCAACAATATCAAACCCTCACCCACCCTGGCCGTGACCAATCGAGCCGCAGAACTTCGCGCTTCAGGCAAAGATATTATTGGATTGGGCGCTGGCGAACCCGATTTTGATACCCCCGACCATATCAAAGCCGCCGCCATTAACGCATTAAACGAAGGATTCACCAAGTACACCGCTGTCGACGGCACCCCTGCGCTAAAACACGCCATCATCAACAAGTTCAAAAACGATAACGGTCTGAGCTATCAGCCCAATCAAATTCTTGTTTCTTGTGGCGGCAAGCAGAGCTTCTTCAACCTGTCACTGGCCTTTATCAACCCGGGTGACGAGGTGATCATCCCCGCACCCTACTGGGTCTCCTACCCGGACATGGTGCTGATCGCCGACGGCGTCCCGGTGATTATCCGCACCTCGCAGGAAAAACGTTTCAAGATCACCCCCGAACAGCTGGAGATGGCGATCACCCCCAAGACCAAGCTGGTGGTACTGAACAGCCCCTCCAATCCATCCGGTGTTGCCTACACCCGTAGTGAACTGGAAGCACTGGCCAGAGTACTGCTCAAACACCCACATATTCTGATTGCTACCGACGATATGTACGAGCATATCCTCTGGAGCGAAGAACCCTTCTGCAACATCCTGATGGCCTGTCCCGAGCTATACGATCGTACCATCGTCCTTAACGGTGTATCCAAGGCCTATGCGATGACAGGTTGGCGCATTGGCTATGCCGCAGGCCCTCAGAAACTGATCGGAGCGATGAAGAAGGTGCAATCACAGAGCACCTCCAATCCAACCTCGATCTCGCAGGTTGCTGCCCAAACAGCCCTGGAAGGGTCACAGGATTGCGTTCAGGAGATGCTGGTGGCGTTCAAACATCGCCATGATTTTGTCATCGAGGCATTGAATACTATCAATGGGGTCGAATGTATTCCCGCTGACGGTACCTTCTACGCTTTCCCTAACTTTCAAAAAGTCATTGATGCCAACCCGGCCTTTGAAGACGACATCGCCTTGGCCGAATTTCTGCTCAATGAAGCAGGCGTAGCGCTGGTACCAGGTTCTGCATTTGGTGCACCCGGACAGATGCGATTGTCGTTTGCGACCAGCATGAAAGTGCTGGAAGAGGCGATCAATCGGATCAAGAAAGCGATCGAGCTGTAATCCGCAGCACCGATAAAAAAACCGGGCAATGCCCGGTTTTTTCTTTCTACTTTTCCCTTTGAAAGTTTACTTCTCAACTTTGATACGTCTACAAGGACTACAACCAGCCCCGTTGCAAGGCCTTACAAAGGCATCTCTACAACGCTGAGTCGTTATAGATTTTTGAAGATTGCGTCTACGCTGTCGCGCGCATCGCCAAACAACATGCGGCTGTTCTCCTTGTAAAACAAGGGGTTTTCAACACCCGAATAGCCAGTTGCCATCGACCGTTTAAACACGACAACAGTATTTGCCTTCCACACCTCGATAACCGGCATTCCGGCAATCGGACTACCCGGATCTTCAGCCGCTGAGGGATTAACGGTATCGTTAGCGCCGATAACCAATACTACATCGGTCTCGGCCAGATCTTCATTGATCTCGTCCATCTCCAGCACCAGATCATAAGGTACCTTGGCTTCTGCCAACAGTACGTTCATATGCCCAGGCATACGTCCCGCTACCGGATGAATACCGAAACGCACTTGGACGCCCTTGGCACGTAAACTCTTGGTCAGTTCAGAGACCGGATGCTGCGCATGCGCAACCGCCATCCCATAACCGGGCACGATCACAACACTGCCGGCGTTAGCCAACAGATCCGCCACTTCTTCTGCCGTCGTGGAGGTAATCTCGCCTTCAACCTCAGCAGCGCCCGCCGTTGCAGCCGGATTGCCGAAACCGCCCAGAATCACACTGACAAACTGGCGATTCATCGCCCGACACATGATGTAGCTGAGGATCGCACCGCTAGATCCAACCAAGGCCCCAACTACGATCAGCAGATCGTTAGAGAGCATAAAGCCCGCAGCAGCAGCGGCCCAACCCGAATAGCTATTGAGCATCGACACCACCACCGGCATATCGGCCCCACCAATCGCCATCACCATGTGTACCCCGAACGCCAGCGCGATCAGAGTCATCAGCAGCAGCGCCAGGAGGCCATTAGAGGCTCCAACGAAACTACTGCCGAGGATGATGCAAAATAGCAACGCCGACAGGTTGAGCCAGTGCCGTCCGGGCAGCTGCAGCGGCTTACTCTGGACAGTTCCCCGCAACTTGCCGAAGGCGATCAGCGAGCCAGAGAAGGTGGCTGCACCGATCAATATCCCCAGATAGATCTCGACGTCATGGACCGTTTTTTCGGCACCCAGCAGATAATTAGCAGGATCAAGATAACTGGCATAACCGACCATCACCGCCGCCAGACCGACAAAACTGTGCATCATGGCAACCAGCTCCGGCATCTGGGTCATCTGTACCCGTACCGCGAAAAACAGCCCTATCGCTCCACCGATCAGCATTGCCAGAATGATCCAACCTAAGCCTGAGACCTGATCGCTGGCGAGGGTGGCCAGAATAGCCAGGGACATCCCGATAATGCCGTAGACATTACCCCGCCGTGCGGTCTCCTGATGGCTTAAACCGCCGAGACTCAGAATGAATAGAATACTGGCGCCTATATAGGCCGATGTGACAAATCCACCCATGATCACTCCTCCCTCACAAACATCTTCAGCATCCGCTGAGTCACATAGAATCCACCGGCAATATTGATGCTGGCAATAAGAATTGCCAGGAATGCCAGCAGCGACACACTGACACTGCTCGAGCCCGCCTGCAGCAAGGCACCAATAATGATAATCCCACTAATCGCATTGGTGACGCTCATCAAGGGCGTATGCAGCGAGGGTGACACCGCCCAGACCACCTGCCAACCGACAAAACAGGCCAGCACAAAGACGATCAGATGCGACATAAACGCGGGCGGTGCAACCCTGCCTAGCAGCAGCAGCAAGACCAGCGCTACCCCCATCGATCCAAAGGTGATGGCACTGCGCTTAGCCGCAGACATAGGCTCGGGAGCGGGGAGTGGTTCGGACTTCGGCTTTGGCGGGGCGACCGAGATCTGCGGTGGGGGGGGCGGCCAGGTGATCTCGCCCGCCAGAATCACGGTGGTACCGCGAATAATGGTGTCTTCCATATTAAAATTTGGTTTGCCGTCTTTATCCGGTGTCAGTTCAGACAGTACATTACGCACGTTGGTGGCATACAGCTGGCTGGCCTGGGTCGGCAGACGGCTGGGCAGATCGGTATAGCCGATAATCGAAACCCCGGAGCGCACCACGATTTCGCCCGGTACGGTCAGCTCGCAATTACCACCCTGCTCGGCCGCCAGATCGACGATCACGCTGCCCTCGGCCATCAACTCGACCATATCTTCGAGTATCAACTTGGGCGCAGGCTTACCCGGAATCAGGGCGGTGGTGATGATGATATCGACCTCTTTGGCCTGCTCACGAAACAGCGCCATCTCGGCATCGATGAACGCTTGGGACATCTGCTTGGCATAACCACCACTGCCGCCCCCCTCTTCCTCGATTTCGACGGTGAGAAACTCCGCATCCATGCTCTCGACCTGCTCTTTGACCTCAGGACGCGTATCGAAGGCACGGACAATGGCACCCATCCGTCCCGCCGTACCCACGGCCGCCAATCCGGCCACACCGGCACCGATGATCAGCACTTTGGCCGGATGAACCCGCCCCGCTGCGGTAATCTGACCGTTGAGAAAACGTCCGAATTGATTCGAGGCTTCAACGACCGCTTTATAACCGGCGATGTTAGCCATAGAGCTGAGCGCATCGCAGCGCTGCGAGCGGCTGATCCGCGGTACCGAATCCATCGCCAGAACGCTCACCTTACGTGCAGCCAAGCGTTGCATTAAGTCGGGATTCTGTGCCGGCCATAAGAAGCAGACAAGGACCGCACCCTCATTAAGCAGCTCGGTTTCATGCCGGGCTAACTCGGGATGTTCTTCGGGTGGCCTGACTTTAAGCAGAATATCACTGGCAGCCCAGAGCGCTTCGGCGCCCTCTATAATCTCGGCACCGACAGCGCGATAGGCCTCATCGGTAAACTGGGCAGCCACCCCCGCACCCGATTCAATCGCGACCTGATAGCCCATCTGATTAAGCTGCTTGATCAACGCAGGTGTTGTCGCTACCCGTTTTTCACCCCTGTGGATCTCCTTAGGAACCCCAATTCTCATGCCTTTCTCCCGTTTGCAGACCAGCGCATTTTGATTGACAGCTCGATCCAAAAGATCCGCATTGCTTAAACAATCAATCAATGTGTTCAAAGAGTTATAGACTAAGGACAGCAAACTTCCCAGTTACCTAGATGTAACAGGGGGCGATGGATGGCGATAAAGGGGAAAATAGCCGTGAAGAAACAGCTGAACCTGAGAGGGTCGAATTAATCGTGGTAGTCGCCAAGCGCGATTCAACCAGCTTGGCGGTACAGCTAGATTAATCGGTGCAGAGTCTAAAGCTCTACCAGCGTATCGGGCTGCATCCGGTGGATATCCGGAATTTCGGAAGGGTTGTTAACGGTAACTGCAAGGTCTTTAAGGATGCCGTTTTCGATACTGTAGATCCAGCCATGAACTGTCAACTCCTGACCTTCCCGCCAAGCTTTTTGGGCAATAGTGGTGTGGCAGACGTTCGCGACCTGCTCCATAACATTCAGTTCGCAGAGCAAATTCACCTTATCTTTGGGGGTCGCGCAGCGCTCCAGCTTGCGCTGATGAAAACGATACACATCCTTGATATGGCGCAGCCAGTTATCGATCAGTCCGTGCTCGGCATTGCCTAACGCGGCCTGCACCCCGCCACAGCCATAGTGGCCACAGACGATAATATGCTTAACTTTCAGCACCTCAACCGCGTACTGAATCACCGACAGGCAGTTGAGATCGGTATGCACCACAACATTGGCAATATTCCGATGGACGAAAACTTCGCCCGGGGCTAAACGCAGTAACTGATTCGCTGGCACCCGGCTGTCGGAACAGCCTATCCAAAGAATTTCAGGATTTTGCTGTTCCGACAACCGTTTAAAGAAATCTGGATCTTCCTGTTTGATGGTATCGGCCCATTGGCGATTGCGTTCAAACAGGGTGTCATCAAGACTCATAAACAGCTACCAACGTTGTAAGAAGAATGCCGTTATACGACACTGCTTAGCGCTTAGCAAGCACACTTCTAAAGCAATTTAGGTGATTTGATAGCGACCCGGTTTATGGTTCAGGGTGATTACCATATTCAGCGCAGCGGCACCCAGCACCGAGAATACAAGTAGCTGCCAGCTGACGATAAAAAAAGAGCACATCAGAATCAGAAAATCGACGCCCATCTGAAATTTTCCGGCGCGGATACCGTAACGCGCCTGGAGAAAGAGTGCCAAAATACCGACCCCACCTAAACTGGAACGGTGCCGAAACAGAATCAACATCCCCGTCCCCATCAAAAAACCGCCAATCACTGCCGCGACCAGCGTGTCTATTCGTGAGACCTCGATGACGTGATGGGCGTAATCCACCATCAGCGACACCGTGAACACGGAAATAAAGGTATTTAAACAGAAACGCCAGCCCATCTGTTTCCAGGCAAGCCAGTAGAAAGGCAGGTTGATCAGAAAAAAAGTCTGACCGAAACTCAGCGTGGTGACATGGGTTAACAACAGCGCCAACCCGGCGGTACCACCGGTTAACAGCCCCTGCTGGGTAAACAAAAACACCCCAAGCGCCACCAAGGTGGTACCTGATATCAGCGCAAACAGATCTTCGAAATGGCTATGGGTAGCTGATGGGGTCGCAGCACTGGTCATATGAGTTCCTTTAGGCAAGCTGTCAATTATATTCTCCAACTGTCAAATATAAAAGCCCAACCTCTACTCATTACAGCCATAAGGAAAATGCATAATCACTCTGTTCTGCAACCTCGTTACTTACAAGGGAGATTACTCAGGGACGCGGTTCGAGTTATAGCCGCGAGGGAGAGAAAGATTCTGTCAGGTTTTCTTACAGAATCATGAGATCAAGAAAAAGTCAGGAGGCAGGTCGTTGATTACCAATGGGCGGCGTAAATATTGCAATTAATACCAGGCTACTTAACTAACAAATGAAGGACTGACCATGAATCGAAGACTTTCTATCGTTAGCACCCTAATGCTGACATTCGTTGCGACCAACGCTTGGGCTGCTGTCATCCCTGAACCCTCCACCTGGGCTCTACTGGGCATTGGTGCTGTCGCCTTGGTGGCGGTACAGCTGCGTAATCGTCGCAAATAACCTCAACTCACCTGCTTAAGGGCAGCCCCATTGCAGCCAATGCGGCGGCTCTTTATACCAACCAGCTTATAAGACCCTAGAGCCCCTCAAATCAACACTACGACTAGGCCTTCACCCCCCGCACCACTCAGTCTTCCAAAAAAAGACCCCTGGCTCGTGAGAGACAGAGGTCAAAAAGGCCCATCGATCCTGATAGGGAGGCTCGATGAGTATTCCGCCACCGAAAGCAACGAAATTAAAGCCACGGATCGCTCAGTAATCCAAACGACCCATGAATTAAGCAACCGCTTACACCTTCGTCGCGTGCTTAAAAAGCATCACCAGGAACGCGTACCCAGCCCTCCATCAACACCCGCGCACTGCGGCTCATCACCACCTTGTTGACGCTCCAGTCACCGCCGTTTTCACAAGCTTCAGCACCGACTTTAAGGGTGCCAGAAGGATGCCCAAAGGTAACCGCAGCACGATCGCCACCGCCGGCAGCTAGGTTGACCAGAGTCCCAGGGATAGCAGCGGCTGTACCTATGGCAACCGCAGCGGTACCCATCATCGCGTGGTGCAGCTTCCCCATCGACAACGCACGTACGTTCAGATCGATCGCATCCGCACTGATCTGCTTACCGCTAGAGGAGACATAGGCTTGCGCTGGCGCACAGAAAGCCACCTTGGGGGTATGTTGCCGCCCTGCTGCTTCAGCAATATCACTGATCAGCCCCATGCGTACTGCGCCATAGGCGCGAATCGTTTCAAACCGCGCCAGTGCGGCGGGGTCACCGTTAATTGCGTCCTGCAGCTCGCTACCGGTGTAACCTATATCAGCCGCATTGAGGAAAACCGTCGGAATACCGGCATTGATCATGGTTGCCTTAAAGGTACCCACGCCCGGAACCTCAAGATCGTCGACCAAATTGCCGGTGGGGAACATCGCATCGGTCGCATCGACCGGGCTGATAAACTCAACCTGCACTTCAGCTGCAGGGAAGGTCACTCCGTCGAGTTCAAAATCACCGGTCTCCTGCACCTCAGCGTCGGTCATGGGCACATTAGCAATGATGGTTTTGCTGATATTGGCCTGCCAGATACGCACCACGGCGATGCCGTTTGCTGGGATACGTTCGGCATCGACCAGGCCACTACTGATGGCAAACGCACCGACTGCCGCGGTCAGGTTGCCGCAGTTACCGCTCCAATCAACAAAGGGCTTGTCGATGGAGACCTGACCGAACAGGTAGTCAACATCGTGGTCGGGCTGGCTACTTTTAGACAGGATCACCGTCTTGCTGGTGCTTGAAGTCGCGCCACCCATGCCGTCGGTTTGCTTGCCGTAGGGATCGGGACTGCCGATCACCCGCAGCAGCAGATTGTCACGCGCAGCACCCGGCACTTGAGCCGATGCTGGCAGATCGGTGAGGTTAAAAAATACGCCTTTGCTGGTGCCGCCACGGATGTAGGTGGCAGGCACTTTTATTTGAGGTACGTGAGCCATAGTAATTTTCCTAGTATCAATCAGGGTCTAATCAGACGGGGCGATATAGCTATAGATCGGTGTAGCCAGCAGTTGGTACTAGCAGTACCCATGGCTAGATCGCAGACACATAGCTATATCGCTATTTATCCTTAACGCTAACAATAAAACAGCGAAAAAAGCGGGCCAGTATTACCGGAGCTGCTGCTCCGATAATACTAACCGAACCGCTCTTAGGCGTTACCTTCCAGGAAGTCCTGAGCGAAACGCTGGAGTACCCCACCGGCACCGTAGACATGCACCTCTGCGGCGGTATCCAGACGACAGGTCACCGGGATCTCGACGGACTCGCCGTTGGCACGGTTCATTACCACGGTCAGGTCGCCACGCGGGCTGATATCACCCTTCACATCAAAGGTTTCGGTCCCGTCGATGGCGTAGGTATTGCGGTTGTCACCCGCCTTGAACTCCAGCGGTAAAACACCCATTCCGACCAGGTTGGTGCGGTGAATCCGCTCGAAGCCTTCGGCGACGATGGTCTCCACACCGGCCAGACGTACACCCTTGGCGGCCCAGTCACGCGAAGAGCCCTGACCGTAGTCGGCACCGGCGATGATGATCAGTGGCTGTTTGCGCTCCATATAGGTCTCGATCGCTTCCCACATCCGGCTCTCGGTGCCTTCGGGCTCGATCCGCGCGAGTGAACCTTGCTTAACCTCGCCCTTTGCATCACGGCACATTTCGTTCAGCAGTTTCGGGTTAGCAAAGGTCGCACGCTGCGCGGTCAGGTGGTCGCCTCGGTGGGTTGCGTAAGAGTTGAAGTCCTCCTCAGGCAGACCCATCTTGGCGCAGTATTCACCCGCAGCACTCGAAGCCTGGATCGCATTAGACGGCGACAGATGGTCGGTGGTGATGTTGTCACCCAGTACCGCCAGCGGACGCATCCCCTTCATCGTACGCTCACCGGCCAACGCGCCTTCCCAGTATGGAGGGCGGCGGATGTAGGTCGTCTGTGGACGCCAGTCGTAGAGAGGGCTTGGCGACTTTTCAACCGTACCCAGATCAAACATCGGGATATAAACCTGATGAAACTGCTCGGGCTTCACGCACGTGGCAACGATCGCATCGATCTCTTCATCGCTCGGCCAGATATCCTTCAGGGTGATGGGGTTACCGGCTTTATCTGTACCCAGCACATCTTTTTCGATATCGAAACGGATGGTACCGGCAATCGCGTAGGCCACAACCAGGGGTGGCGAGGCTAAGAACGCCTGCTTGGCATGCGGGTGGATACGGCCATCGAAGTTACGATTACCGGACAGCACCGCAGTGGAGTACAGGTCGCGGTCGGTGATCTCTTTTTGAATCACCGGATCCAGCGCACCGCTCATGCCGTTACAGGTGGTGCAGGCATAACCGACAATACCAAAGCCCAGCTTTTCCATCTCGGACAGCAGACCCGCTTCTTCAAGATACAGCTTGGCGACTTTCGATCCTGGAGCGAATGAACTCTTAACCCAAGGCTTGCGCACCAGCCCCAGCTCGTTGGCTTTCTTAGCGACCAGACCGGCAGCGACCACGTTGCGCGGGTTAGAGGTGTTTGTACAGGAGGTGATCGCCGCGATAATCACCGCGCCATCGGGCATCAGGCCTTCAGCTTCTTCGGCTTTGGCTGCAGCCAACAGGCTGTCACTAGCGATACCGCGTTCGTTCAGTGCCGAGGTGGGCAGACGACGATGCGGGTTAGACGGGCCGGCCATGTTGCGAACAACCGTCGACAGATCAAACTCTAGCACCCGCCCGTATTCGGCTTCGACCAAATCATCGGCCCAGAGGCCCGTCTCTTTGGCGTACTGCTCAACCAGTGCAACCTGCTTAGGCTCACGGCCGGTCAGCTTGAGATAGTCGATGGTCTGCTCGTCGATATAGAACATACCGGCCGACGCACCAAATTCAGGGGTCATGTTGGAGATGGTAGCGCGGTCACCGATGGTCAGGGCCTTAGCGCCGGGACCAAAAAATTCCAAGTAGGCAGAAACCACTTTCTGGTTGCGCAGGAACTCGGTAATCGCCAGCACCATATCGGTGGCGGTGATCCCTGGCTGACGCTTGCCGGTCAGTTTGACACCGATAATATCAGGCAGGCGCATCATCGAGGGCTGGCCCAGCATAACGGTTTCAGCTTCCAGACCACCGACACCGATCGCAATAACACCCAGCGCGTCGATGTGCGGGGTGTGACTGTCGGTACCGACACAGGTATCGGGGAAGGCAACCCCGTCACGCGCCTGGATCACCGGAGACATCTTCTCCAGGTTGATCTGGTGCATGATGCCGTTACCGGCCGGGATTACATCGACGTTATCAAAAGCAGTTTTACACCACTCGATGAAGTGGAAGCGGTCATCGTTACGACGATCTTCGATATCACGGTTTTTCTGGAACGCATCAGAATCAAAACCGGCAGCTTCTACAGCTAGCGAGTGATCAACGATGAGCTGGGTTGGCACAACCGGATTGACCTTGGAAGGATCCCCACCCTGATCGGCAATCGCATCACGCAGACCGGCCAGGTCAACCAGTGCAGTCTGACCGAGGATATCGTGACAAACGACCCGTGCTGGGTACCAGGGAAAATCCAGATCCTGTTTGTGCTCAATGATCTGTTTCAGCGAATCGGTCAGCATCGTCGGATCACAGCGGCGCACCAGCTGCTCCGCCAATACCCGTGAGGTGTAGTTCAGTTTGGCATAAGAGCCGGGCTGGATCGCTTCGATCGCCGCGCGGGTATCGTAGTAATCAAGCTCGGTGCCTGCCAGGGATTTACGATATTCAGTGTTCATAACGTAAGGTATCCATTGTTAACTATTCATTGTTAGCTATTCACAAGAACAGTGTTCAGAAAAAGACGCCTGGATAACCAGGCGTCTGTATATGGATCAAGGAGCGGTTAAGCGCGATCTTCGATCGCAACCCACTGGCTGCTTTCAGGTCCGGTGTAATCCGCGCTTGGGCGGATGATACGGTTATCGGCACGCTGCTCAAACGCGTGCGCAGCCCAACCGGTCAGACGCGAACAAACAAAGATCGGGGTGAACAGTTTGGTCGGAATGCCCATGAAGTGGTAGGCAGAGGCATGGAAGAAGTCCGCGTTGCAGAACAGCTCCTTCTCGCGCTTCATCACCGCTTCACAACGCACAGATACAGGATAGAGCACCTCGTCACCGACATCCTTAGCCAGCTCCTCAGAACACTTCTTGATCACGGCGTTACGTGGATCGGAATCGCGGTAGATCGCATGACCAAAGCCCATGATCTTCTCTTTACGCTCAAGCATCCCCAGCAGCTCGCGCTCAGCTTCGTCAGCCGACGTCCAGTTCTGGATCATATCCATCGCTGCTTCATTGGCACCACCGTGCAAGGGGCCACGCAGGGTGCCGATGGCACCGGTAATGATCGAGTGAATGTCCGACAGGGTTGATGCACAGACACGACCGGCAAAGGTCGAGGCGTTGAACTCGTGCTCGGCGTACAGGATCAAGGAGATGTTCATCACCTTGGCGTGCAGCGCGTTGGGCTTTTCGCCCTTGAGCAGGTGCAAGAAGTGCGCACCGATAGAATCGTCGTCGGTCTCGGTCTCGATCCGTACGCCGTCATGGCTAAAGCGGTACCAGTAGTTGATGATCGACGGGAAGACCGCCAGCATGCGATCGACTGCATCCTGCTGCTGGCTGAAATCCATCTCGGTCTCCAGGTTACCCAGCATCGAACAACCGGTACGCATCACATCCATCGGATGGGCAGATGCAGGGATCTGTTCCAGCACGGTTTTCAATGCCTGCGGCAAGCCACGCAGGGTTTTCAACTTGGCGATATAGGCGTCTAGCTCTGACTGATTTGGCAGTTTGCCTTTAAGCAGCAGGTAAGCCACCTCTTCAAAACTAGCTTTCTCGGCCAGTTCAACCATGTCGTAGCCACGGTAGGTCAGGCCAGCACCGGTTTTACCCACGGTACATAGTGCGGTAGACCCTGCAGATTGACCACGCAGGCCTGCACCGCTCAGTTGCTGTTCAGCCATGTGAAACTCCTATCTTGAAATGTCTTAATGGGACAGGCGGGGTAAAGATTACACACCCGCCCTTTGCTATCGTTTTTGTAATGGGTTACTGATTCTTGTCATCAGCGCCCTTACCTTTCGCCTTCGCTGCTATTTATTCTTTCCTTCTGCGAAGAGAGCGTCCAGCTTCTGTTCGAAATCGTGGTAGTTCAAGAAATCGTACAGCT
>CAXBEA010000090.1:0-16378 GCA_963974645.1 uncultured Neptunomonas sp.
TTTAAGCTTTCACGTATCCGCGCCCGATAATTTTCGGACAGCGGGGTCAAAGGTAGACGGATACCTGTGTCTATCAGGGCCATCTCGTGCAGCGCCCATTTGACCGGTATAGGGTTGGATTCCACAAACAGATCGCGGTGCAGGTGATCTATACGACGGTTTAGAGCACGCGCTTCATCAGCTTGACCGGCAAGGGCTAAGGAGCAAATATCAGCCATTTGTCGGGGGGCTACGTTAGCCGTCACCGAGATATTACCCTGTCCACCCAGGAGAATAAGCTCCAACGCAGTGGCATCATCACCCGAATAAATTGCAAAGTTCGCAGGCGCATTCTTAATCAGTAGCTTAGCGCGATCCAGATCTCCGGTAGCTTCCTTGATACCCACAATATTACTGATCTCTGACAGCCTCAACGCGGTCTCCGGTAGTAAATCACAGACCGTTCGTCCAGGAACGTTATACAAAATCTGGGGGATATCGACCGCTTCTGCAATCGCCTTAAAGTGCTGATACAAACCCTCCTGAGTTGGTTTGTTGTAGTAGGGCACAACTAACAAACAGGCATCTACACCGGCTTGCTTGGCCGCAGCCGTCAGCTCAATCGCCTCTTTAGTGGAGTTGGCACCGGTACCGGCTATCACAGCGATACGCCCCGCTACCCGCTGGACTACATGCTGGATAACGCGACAGTGCTCGTCGCAATCGAGCGTAGCTGACTCACCTGTCGTACCCACTGCAACAATGGCATTGGTACCTGAATCAAGGTGAAGGTCTATCAGTTTATCCAGGCCGTCCCAATCCAGCTCCCCGGCAGGGGACATGGGGGTAACCAACGCAACCAGACTGCCCGTAATCATCACTCTTCTCCATTCCGCTATCGATCGTAATCCCATAAATAGGGGGGGAAGCCTCTTACCGGACTTCCAACAAGCCTGCTATTCTAACCAAGCGATACGATCAACGTAACCACCGTTACAATAATTTACTGTTAAGGCCTAAAGAGATCGTATTAATCGCTTTGGGCTTACCCACTCAGGAACCCGCCATGAGCTTAGTTGTTGGCCAAAAAGCGCCGGATTTTAATTCTATCGACCAAGACGGAGCCCCTATCTCGCTATCCCAGTTTCGCAATCGAAAAGTCATCCTCTACTTTTATCCCAAGGATTCTACTCCAGGCTGTACAGCTCAAGCCCGAAATCTGAGAGACAACTACCAGCAATTACTAGATGCTGGGTACAGCGTTCTGGGGATCAGTACCGACTCACCCAAACGGCATCAAAACTTCATCACCAAAAACGCACTGCCTTTTCCTCTTATCGCCGACGAGGACCGCAGCGTTCATGAACTGTATGGCACTTGGCAGCTAAAAAAGTTTATGGGCAAAGAATATATGGGAACGGTGCGTACCAGCTTCATCATTGATGAGCAGGGCACTCTGACGGATATCATCTCCAAGGTAAAGACAAAGGAGCATAGTGCGCAGATTTTAGCCTGATCTCATCTATTAACCTGGCGCACGGGTAAGCTGCCAACAAAAGCAACAGGCTAATCAGCCAGGGCTCTGCGCCAGCATGGTCGTTTTCGGCCAAGCATTCATGACCGCTTTAAGCAGAGTCGCCAGTGGAATCGCAAAAAAAACGCCCCAAAATCCCCAGACGCCACCAAAGACAAGAACGGCAACGATAATAGCCACAGGGTGCAGATTGACTGCTTCAGAAAAAAGCAGCGGTACAAGCACGTTCCCGTCTAGCGCTTGAATAATCCCATAGGCAGCCATCAGGTAGAAAAACTCATTGGTCCAGCCCCATTGAAAAAAAGCGATCATGGCGACAGGCAAGGTGACTAACGCTGCGCCAATATAGGGAATAACAACCGACAGCCCCACCATCAACGCAAGCAATGCCGCATAGTTGAGGCCCAGGGCAATGAAAGCAACATAGGAGACAGCGCCAACGACGATAATCTCTACCACTTTACCGCGAACATAATTTGCGATCTGAATATCCATCTCGCTGCCTACCTGAGACAGAATCCTACGCTTCTCAGGGAGAAAAGAGGTCCACCAGCGCGCGATGAGGCCTCCATCTTTCATAAAGAAAAAAACCAAAATAGGCACTAAAACGATATAAATAAGGACCTGTACCAAGTTCGCAATAGATGACATCGATGTCGAAAGAACGAGCTGCCCCAGCCTGCCAATTTCAGCAGCCGCCTGCTCGGTCAGCGCCGCAATATGGTGTGCGGAGATCAACTCGGGGTACTGCTCAGGCAACAGCATCAATAGTGACTGACCCTGCTTTAACATTCGAGGCAACTCATTTAACAGGCTTGCTAACTGGCGCCACACTTGGGGGATTACGATCAATAACAACGCCATAAACGCACTAATAAATGCAATAAACACCAGCGTCACCGCCAGCGTGTGCGGCATCCCAATTGCTTTAAACTTAAAAACCAGACCTTGCATTAAAAAAGCGATGATTAAGCCTGCAAAAACAGGTGCTAACATGCTGCCAAGCGTCAGAATAATGACCAGGGAGGCCACCAAAAAAACAAATAACAACAGCGCTTCTTCATCACTGAAATAGCGTTCTATCCAGCTGTTAACGACCTTGAGCATGAAAATTTAGCCCTCTGAGTGACGGAGTTTTGGTTGATTGACGTCTGGTTGGATAACTCTGTTTTGTTGGTATTGCTTGGCCAACTATTTAGCAAACTAAAGGATAGAAAAAAATATAGGTCTATTTGCAGCCCTTACGTATTAAATAAATAAATTGTCCTAGTTGTTCCGTAGATACGAGTAATTGATCGCCGGACTGGTCAGTAAACGCTTTAAAATCACGAACCGATCCCGCATCGGTAGCTACCACCCGCAACACCTCTCCTGGTTGCAGCCTATTAAGTGCTTGCTTAGCCTTCAGCAACGGTAGTGGGCAATTCAGGCCGCAGGCATCCAACTGTTGCGCAATGGGGTATTCAGTATCAACTTTGGCTGACATTCGACAACTCCGACAGGTATAGTAGCCACAAAATTTTATGTTTCGACAGGAACTATATAGAAAACAAAACGACTATATACCAGATACTATTGAGGGATCACTATAAACTGCCTGACTGTTAGATTTAAACGGATGATACAGCCCATTGGTGCTACTTTTTTATGCGCAGCATTATGGAGCTTGGTGTTCTCACCGTCAGCCCATGCTAACCAGCTTCCTATATTGGGCGACAGCACCTCCGGCATTGTCTCCTTGAATGAGGAGTATAAACTCGGCAGCGCCTGGGTAAGAACCTTGAGAGCGCAGGCACCTCTGCTAGAAGATCCTCTGAGCTACAGCTTTGTTAATGACCTGTTACAGCGCCTCTCCGTCTACAGCCAACTACAAGACCGCCGCCTAAGCCTGGTCGTCATTGATGACAACAACCTCAACGCGTTTGCGGTGCCAGGTGGCATCATTGGGGTCAATAGCGGGCTGTTTCTCTTCTCTGCTACAGAGAGCGAATTTGCCTCGGTATTGGCGCACGAACTCTCCCACCTAAGCCAGCGTCATTACGCCCAACGGTTGGCAGAGGAGCAAAAGAGCCTGCCCTTACAGCTGGCAACCACACTAGCCGGAATTCTATTAATGGCGACCACCGATAGCCAAGCAGGCATGGCCACGATAATGGGAGGACAGGCGGCAGCCGTTGAACGCAGTCTGGCGTTCAGCCGTGCTAACGAGCAGGAGGCAGATCGGGTAGGCATGCAGGTTTTGGTGGATAGCGGCTACAACCCTTCTGCGATGCCCAAGATGTTCGCCCAGCTACAACGCTCAAGCAACAATCTAGGCAGCAAAACCCCCGAGTTTTTACTCACCCACCCTGTAACTGAATCTCGTATTGCCGATGCGCTGAACCGCTCAACCCAGCTTCCAAAAAATGGACTGATCAACAGCCCTATGTATCAGATTATCAGAACCAGAATTCAAGTATTGGCAATGCGTAACGACACCGCGGCCTACCAAAAATACACGCAAGCGGTAATAGCAGAACCCAGCAATGCCAACCGTTACGGCTTAGCGTTTAGCGCATTAAGAAGCGGTCAAATCGAGAACGCGCAGCAACAGGCCGACCTCTTGCTGGAAAAAGAACCGAATCAACTCAGCTTCCACTTGCTCCAGGCGGAATTATGGCTAGCGGCCGGCGAATCCACACGTGCTAGCAAGCTGCTGCAAAAGTTATTAGAGCTATACCCTAACAACCACCCCATCACCATGCTGTTAGCGAACGCCTATCATCAACAACAGGCACACCAGCAGGTAGCCGAGCTACTCCAACGCCACAGTCGCTACTACCCCAACGAAATCCAGCTCTGGTATCAACTGGCGGAGGCTAGAGGACTGATCAATGACATCAAAGGGGTGCATCTAGCCCGTGCCGAATATTTTTTACTGATTGGCGCAGTGGCGAAGGCTAAAGAACAATTGGAGCGGGCTTTAAAACAACCAGGCATTCGTGACCACGAAAAACTACTCATCGAACAGCGACTCAAATATACAGATGAGGTTCGAAAAAGCCTGCACCAATAGCCGGGGCAAAAATAAAAGTTACAAGCATTGCCGCTCAGGCGGTCGCTTTCTCGGCCTGGTTCTGAGCTGAAAAATTCAACATCCGTTGCAAGGGAATCAGGGCACGCTCGCGCAATTTAGCGTCGACTGTTATCTCTTGATCGGCATGCTCAAGAACAGCAATCAGATTTTCAAGTCCATTCATTGCCATCCAAGGGCAGTGCGCACAGCTACGGCAGGTTGCCCCACTACCTCCCGTGGGCGCCTCAATAAAGTTTTTACCCGGAGCGGCCTGCTGCATTTTATAAAAAATACCTCGATCCGTCGCAACGATAAAATCCGTATTTGGCAGTTCCTGTGCCGCTTTAATCAACTTACTTGTTGATCCAACACAGTCGGCAAGCGCTACCATTGCAGCCGGTGATTCAGGATGCACCAGCACTGCAGCATCAGGGTAAACCTGCTTGAGATTATGAATACCCTGCGCTTTAAACTCCTCATGCACGATGCAGGAACCGTCCCACATCAACATCTCCGCACCCGTCTGATCCTGAATATAGCTACCCAGATGCTTATCCGGTGCCCAGATTATTTTTTCACCCTGATCAACCAAAGACTCTACAATCTCAAGCGCGCAACTGGAGGTCACTACCCAGTCTGCACGCGCTTTCACCTCCGTCGAAGTATTTGCATATACAACTACCTTATGATCAGGATGCGCATCACAAAATGCAGAGAACTCATCGATCGGACAGCCAATGTCTAACGAACAGGTCGCCTCAAGCGTGGGCATCAGCACGCGCTTTTCAGGATTCAGGACCTTCGCGGTCTCGCCCATAAAACGAACACCCGCAACGACCAGTGTCGAAGCTGGATGCTGACTACCAAACCGTGCCATCTCTAGCGAGTCAGCGACACAACCGCCGGTTTCTTCGGCCAGCTCCTGTAACAAAGAGTCGGTGTAATAATGCGCCACCAGACAGGCATCCTGCTCTTTTAGCAAACGTTTGATTTTATTCTTGTAGTGCAATACTTGATCAACACTGAGATCCGCATGCCTGTAACTGTGCGCAAGGTGCTCCTGCACTAGGACTCGCTCTGCAATCTGTTGGTCTGTCAGCATAATAATCTTCATCGATGACTAAAAACGGCAGGAAAAGAGTGATGATTACCACCCTAGTAGTGACTAATTTAAACCAAATAACTGCTATTGGTTAATATTGACGAGTGCCAGATAACCCAATTCTGAATCCTTCCAGCCCTAACGGATGGCTATGATACCGCTCTAACTTCAAAAATCCAACGAACCATCCGGACGATTACTGATAGCGGGTAGGGTCGGCCACGGCAGCATCAGAAAAACCCTGCGCCCTTAGTCGACAGCTATCGCAGACTCGACAGGCACGTCCCTGATCATCAGCCTGATAACAGGAGACTGTAAGGGCATAATCCAACCCAGCAGCAGCTCCCTGCTGGATAATCTGCGCCTTGGTCAGATGGATCAATGGTGTTTCTATACTTATAGGCTTGCCATCGATGGCAGCCTTGGTAGCGACATTAGCCATCGCCTGAAATGCGGCAATAAATTCAGGTCGACAGTCGGGATAGCCCGAGTAATCCACAGCATTGACACCAATAAAAATTGCCTCAGCACCTAGCACCTCAGCCCAGCCTAGCGCCATGGACAAAAAAAGTGTGTTCCGCGCCGGAACATAGGTAACAGGAATGCCCTTTTCAAGCGTATTTGGCATATCGATACTATGATCGGTCAGAGCGGACCCGCCTATATCACCCAGATCAAAGCGAATAATCTTGTGTTCAGCAGCGCCCAAGGTTGTGGCAATTATCTTCGCCGCTTGCAGTTCAGCCAGCGCACGCTGACCATAATTAAAACTTAACGCATAGCATTGATAGCCAGCCTGACGCGCCAATACCAGAGCGGTAGCAGAATCTAATCCTCCGGACAGCAATACTACAGCCTTTTTTGTAAAAACAGACATCAAGACTTAACCCCAAACAGAACTAGCCCACTTCAGGCATTTCTGAAACAGGTTAGAAGATTGCAGTAATTAACGGTTTTGCTTTAGATAATCGCGCGCCAGAGTTGCAGGAGCCTGATTGGGGAACAGCTCGATAACCTTGGTCATACTCGCCTTTGCCTTATCAAGCTGCCCCATCTGCTGGTAAGCGAGCCCCAGCTTATAGTACGCATCTGCGGCTTTTGGATGGGACGGGTAACGCGTGACTAGCTGCTGGTATGCCAAGCTGGCCTTCTGCTGATCGGGTAAAGGCTTTGCACGGTGAACCTCACCGGTCCAATACAGCACGTTAGCGGTCAGCTCACTCTCCGGATACTGCTGCAAAAAACCTTCGAACGCGCTAAGTGCCTTGTCGAAATTACGCTCACGGACCAACGAAAAAGCGTCCTTGTAAGCCTGCGCATCTGAAACTGCGGGCGCGCTATCAGCACTGCGACTGACTGTCACCTTTGTTGCCACGCGGGTGTCCACTACGCTGGACTCCGGTTTTGACGAAGGCAGTGCGCTAGGCAGGGTTGACGCCACCACTGTAGGGGCTGAGATCGAACGCTGACTTAACAAACTCAGCCGACGATCAAGGTCACGATAACGGTCGCGCTGATCAACCTGTATTCGCTGTAGCTGATGCTGCTGCTGCTCCACCTGGCCGCGCAGAAAACGCACCTCCTCCTGCAGCTGATCCAGCATCATAAACAGCTCGGCATTAACGGAAACAACGGGGGCAGCAGCTGAAACGACTTGGGACCTTGGAGGAGAAGAGACTAGATTGCTGGGTACAGGAGGGGCGGCAGATGCATCAACGCCAGGCTGACCGGTACGATCAACCACAGGTATGCCGCCTGCAGCAAACACGAGAGGGGCATATAGCCCCCCAAGCAATAGCGCTGTAATCGCGGATCTGATCATCGATTAGCGACTGTATTTAAGCTCAACGCGACGATTTTGAGCCCAAGAACCCTCTTCATGGCCCATCATCGCTGGACGCTCTTCGCCATAACTAACCACTTCAAGCTGGTTGCTTCCAGCACCCTGAACAGTCAGAAAGCGACTAACGGCCTTAGCACGACGCTCACCTAGCGCCATGTTGTATTCACGAGTTCCACGCTCATCCGCATGACCTTCAAGAACCAACCGAGCATTGGGGTTGGCAGCCAAGTACTTGGCATGCGCACTTAGATCTTCAAAAGCATCTGCCGGAACAACAGCCTTATCGAAATCGAAGTAAAAAACTGTTTGAAGACTAGCAATCGCGTTTTGATCCATAGTGCTGTCATCGGCGACCTTGCCTGTCTGCATCCCGGTATCCGTACCCGTAGCGATTGGTGTTGCTGGCTCTACGACGGGCTGAGGTGTTACAGGTGCCACAGCATCTGTACTGTCCGCCGTGGTACTGGTTGAGCTACAGCCACTCATCCAAACGACAGTAGCGGCTACTGCTACTATTTTGCTGAAAATTCCAACGCGCATTATGAGCTCCTAGAGTTAAACAAAATTATTTCAGGCTAAGGTACTGCTTCAATTGATCTATTGCAAGTAAGGGGACCATGAGGGTTCGCGGACGTTACCCGATCTAGACGGCAGTTTAAATTTAACCTGACCATCGAGTGAAACCGCAGCCAACACCTCCTTGGAATCTATCTGAGTTGCATAGATGACGATACTACCATTCGGTGCAATGCTCGGCGACTCATCTAACGAGGTTTCGGTTAAAATATCTAAACGACCGGTTTTGAGGTCCTGCACCGCGATATGAAATACACCATTATTGCGATGCACCATCACCAAGTGACGGCCATCATGCGTCAAGTGAGCCTTAGCATTGTAGTCACCCTCAAAGGTCAGACGCTCGACCCAGCCCGATGACAACTCTTGCTGATAAATCTGCGGCGGCCCCCCCCGATCCGAAGTAAACAGAATCGACTTGCCATCCTTTGCCCAGGTAGGCTCGGTATCTATACCGTAATGGCGGGTGATCCGGATGAGTTTTCGGCTTGCCAGCTCGAGTACATAAATCTCAGGATTCCCATCTTTTGACAGGGTTAACGCAAGTTTCTTGCCATCTGGAGACCAGGCCGGCGCGCCATTGAGCCCTCTGAAGTTAGTAACCTGCTCACGAGCGCCCGTCTGTAAATTTTGAATGTAGACCGCTGGCCGCCCTGTTTCAAAAGAGACATAGGCAAGATTGTTGCCATCATGCGACCAGGAAGGGGACAAAATGGGCTGTCTGGATTGAAGAATAGTGCGAGGATTGGCACCATCTGCGTCTGCTAACTCAAGTTGATAGCGATAATCTTCCTGGCTCAGTCGCTTAGCGCTGACATACACAATCTGAGTCGCAAAAGCGCCCGGAATACCGGTTAATTTTTCATAGATAGCATCCGCAATTCGATGCGACATCCGCCGTAGCTGGGTAGCACTTCCACTGATATGCTCTGCCAGTATTCGCTGCTCTTTGATAACGTCAAAAAGTTCGTACTGAATTTTATAGCGGTTACCCGGTTCAGATTCCACCTTGCCGACCAGTAGGTATTCCTGGTTGGCCATGCGCCAGTCACGGTAATAAACCTCACTCGGCTGGGTGGGAAAACTCAGCATGCTGTTACGCGGCATAAGTGCGAACAGGCCACTGCGGTAAAGGTCGGCCGAAATGATGGCCCCCACATCCTCAGGCAGAGACTGAGACTGCTGCCAACCAAAGGGTACAACGGCAATAGGCACAGGCTTATCGACCCCTTGTGTAATTTCTATCGTCAACTCTGCTTGTGCAAGCGAAGAGAACAACATCATCAACAAACAGCAGATTCGTATCATCTGTTTTAATCCTCTGGTTAGGGTCCTGCGGTTCTTTTTCGCAGCACGGTCATTCACTGCACACTTATTCAATAAATATTTATTTAACAAATGCTTGTCCGCGAGCACCTATTGCGATCAATTTAACGGCGTAAATCTTCCGGCCTGAACTTTAATGAGATCTGACGCAGATAACGATCAAACACGACAGGGTCAATCGCCTGTAGTGAAGGAAAACGTTCGGCCTTAAGCACTGCATTGACGGCACTGCGATCGAATGCCTCGTCACCACTCGGGTCTGTGACATAAGCATCATCAACCTCCCCTGTAGGTAGCAGATGGATACGCACGCCGACAACCATCCCATTACGTGCTGACGGAGGCCTGCGCCATTGCGATTGCACCCCTGCAATAATCACCGATTCGGCCGACGCAACCAACTGTTTGGCATTAGCAGCCCAAGCCTGCTCAGCAGCAGCTTGAGCCTCTATCCGCTGGGCCTCTTCCAGCGCCCGAAACTCTTGTTCAACCTGCTGCTGCCGCTCACGCTCAGCTTGAGCCACTTTACGTTGAGCCTCTTGCTGACGTTTTTGTTCCGCTTTTTTCAGCGCATCCTGCTTCTTAGATAACGCCAACTGCTCAGCTGCAGCTTGTTTTTTAGCTGCGGCTTGTTGCTTGATAGCGGCAGCCTGCTGCTCGGCCTTTTTGTTGTCAGCCACTTTTTTAGCTTGCTCCTGCTTCGCGCTCTGCGCAGCTTTTTCTTTGGCTAGTGCTCGCTCTTTAGCCTTGGCCTCAGCATTCACCTTTCTTTTCGCTGCGGCTTTAGCATCGGCTTTCTTTTTAATCTCAGCCTGTTTTTTAGCTTCAGTCTTACGCAGAGCATCTTTCTTAGCTTCGGTTTGACTGCGCAAGTCCACCAACTCTGCCTTGATATACTGCGGAACCACTCGGCGTGAATCAGGATCAGTCTCGAACCAGGTAAACGCCGTTAACACGACAATTCCACCGTGCAGCAGCAGTGTCATTAAAACGGGAAGAATATAACTCTTAGGACCGGCGTTCATTGCTACTCGGTCACCAACCCCACACTAGGAGCCCCGACACCCTGCAACGCAGCCATCAGCTCAACAACCTTCTCGTAGCTGACTTTGCGGTCACCGCGGACAAGTATCATTTTCTTAGGGTTGCTACTGAGAATTTTACCGACACGATCTACCGCAACGGTCAACGCCAATGGTTTTAAAGGGTCACCACCGAGATCAACATAATACTGCCCTTGTGCATCCACAGAAACGATCAACGGCTCCTGGTCTCGGCTATCAACAGGTTCCGCTCCCACCTTCGGCAACTCGACGTCGACCCCCTGAGTCAGCATAGGTGCAGTGATCATAAACACGACCAATAGCACCATCACCACATCGATGTAGGGCACAACATTGATCTCAGCATTGAGCTTGCGTTTTGGCTTGGCTGTACGAATCATCCCCTAGCCCTCAGCTTGATCCATGCACACGGCGATGCAGGATGCTAGAAAACTCCTCAGCAAAGGTCGCATAGCCGTTCATCAAGATCTCAACTTGCGAGGAGTAGCGGTTATAAGCAATAACCGCAGGGATAGCGGCGAACAACCCCATCGCGGTGGCGATAAGCGCTTCTGAAATACCCGGGGCAACACTGGCCAGAGTCGCCTGATGCATGTTTGCCAGCCCTCGAAACGAGTTCATGATTCCCCAGACAGTACCAAACAGCCCTATATAGGGGCTGGTAGAACCCACCGTAGCCAAAAACGGCAGATGGGCATCAAGCTTCTCCTCTTCTCTAGAAAGAGCCACCCGCATCGCTCGCTGCACTCCCTCCATGACCGCATCCGGATCCGCATCTGATTGCTGGCGCAATCGGGTAAACTCTTTGATCCCGGCACGAAAAATATTCTCCAGCGCACTCTGGGGGTTGGGGTTATTGTTGACATCACGAAACAGCGCACTGAGGTCTATTCCAGACCAAAATTTCTCTTCAAACTGGCGCAGGGAGCGTCGAGACGAGGCTAGATAACTCCGACGTTGGAAGATCATTACCCAGGAGACTACCGATACCAGCAACAGTATCAACATTACCAGCTGCACCACCAGACTGGCATTGGCAACCAGGCTCCACATCGACATTTTCTCTACCACCAAAGATCTCCTTATTGGCGTATTTAGCCACGTTTTTATGACTCAGACTGAACCCGATAACGGGCTAATTGCAGGCTTAACAAGGCAGGAAGCGGCACCGGCTTAAGTAGCTCTGCTTCGACCACGGCAATCTTTACCTCCGCGCCACAGAGCAAAACAGCATCCTCGGCCCGAACAACTCGCTGGTCGAAGAGCAAACTGGCTGAAGACTGTTTTTTGATTGCAGTTTGGATAATAAGTTCATCATCCAGACGCGCCGGTTGCCGATAGCGGGCTGAAAGGCTGTGCACGACAAACAGCAACCCCTGTTGCTTCAAAAGCGGCTGTTCGAAACCCACCGAACGCAGCAGTTCCGTGCGCGCCCGCTCCATAAATTTCAGATAGTTAACATAGTAAACGATACCACCCAGATCGGTATCTTCGATATAAACTCGAAATTGGCATTGATGGTACGCTAAATCAGCCATTGTCACTCCGGTGCAGCGACTCCATACCAAAGTGTTGATAGGCAAGTTTCGTCAGTACGCGCCCGCGTGAGGTGCGCATGATATAGCCTTGCTGGATCAGAAAAGGCTCAAGCACATCTTCAATGGTATCGCGCTCTTCACTGATGGATGCAGCCAGACTATCAATCCCCACAGGACCGCCGTCAAACTTTTCGATCATCGCCAAGAGCAAGCGTCGATCCATATGGTCGAAGCCATGACTATCGACATTGAGCATATTCAGTGCCAGATCAGCCACCTCTCCGGTGATACAACCATCCGCTTTGACCTCTGCATAATCACGACAGCGACGCAGCAGGCGATTGGCGATACGCGGCGTCCCCCGGGAACGGCGCGCGATCTCACGAGCGCCTAGCTCATCGATGCCCACACCCACCAAACCCGCTGAACGGGTGACAATACTCACCAGATCCTCAACGTTATAAAACTCTAAGCGCTGCACAATACCAAAACGATCACGCAGCGGAGAGGTTAACAGACCGGCCCTTGTCGTCGCACCGACCAGGGTAAAAGGTGGCAGATCTAACTTGATAGAACGTGCCGCAGGACCTTCACCGATCATAATATCGAGCTGATAATCCTCCATCGCGGGGTAGAGCACCTCTTCAACGGCAGGGCTTAGACGGTGAATCTCATCGATAAAGAGCACATCACCAGGCTCTAGATTGGTCAGCATTGCCGCCAAATCCCCGGCCTTCTCCATCACCGGACCGGAAGTCGACTTCATATCAACGCCCATCTCATTGGCAATGATATGTGCCAGTGTGGTCTTACCCAGCCCGGGAGGACCGAAGATCAGCGTATGATCCAAGGGTTCACCGCGATTACGCGCCGCAGGAATAAAAATCTCCATCTGCTCGCGTACGACAGGTTGCCCTACATAGTCCACCAATGAACGCGGACGTATAGCTCGATCCTGTACCTCCTCGGTGCGGGTACGGGTTTGAGGGGCGATAAACCGATCGGTTTCAATCATTTCAATCTCAACTAGGCGACAGCATGAGTAGTGGCTGCGAATGATAATCTATCGCAGCATTAAACCATACTCTTGAGCGCCTGGCGGATCAGAGCCTCAGCACTGGCCTCCCCCAACAATTTACGGGCCTGGGCAACCGATTTTGTGGCTTGAGCAGGCTTGTAGCCTAGTGCCACAAGCGCGCTCTCTGCTTCCTGGATCGCACCAGAGGCCATACTATTGGCGACCCCAGCCAGAGCACCACCTGCTAATTCAAAGTGACTGCCTGCCGGTAACCAGTCTCGTATCTTATCGCGCATTTCAATAATTAGCCGCTCGGCTGTTTTTTTACCTACGCCAGGAATTTTGACCAGGGCGCCAGTGTCGTCCTGATCGACACAACGCATAAAGTCATCCGCCCCTATTCCCGAGAGAATCGAAATAGCCATCTTGGGACCCACCCCATTGACTTTAATTAACGCACGAAACAACCCACGCTCCTCCTTGGTAGAAAAACCAAACAACAACTGGGCATCTTCACGAACCACAAAATGGGTAAATAATTCCACCTCCTGACCCAGCCCAGGAAGGCGAAAAATTGTACTCATCGGCGCTTCCACCTCATAACCCACGCCCTGCACATCTATAACCAGATGCGGCGACTGTTTTTCGACCAACGTACCTTTCAGCCTACCGATCATAAGCACCTCTTCTCGTAGTAACCCTAGTGGGCTATTTAAGCAGCCTGGCGCGGCCAACTGCACCGGCATAACGGATCTGCCCCTGGCGGGTATAGGCGTGGCATAGGGCGATGGCCAGCGCATCAGCCGCATCCTCCTGAGGTAGGCCCGGCAATTTCAGGATAGAGCTGACCATATGCTGAACCTGTGACTTCTCAGCCGACCCCTTACCCACTACCGCGAGTTTGACCGCACGCGCAGCATACTCCGATACTGACAAGCCCTGGGTAGCGCCAGCAACAATCGCAGCGCCCCGTGCCTGACCTAACTTAAGTGCTGAATCAGCGTTCTTTGCCATAAATACCTGCTCGATTGCCATATCCTGGGGTTGATACAGAGTAATAATTTCAACCACGCCTTCAAAAATCTGCTGCAATCGATCCGGTAAATGGTCGCCTTTTATCCGGATACAACCGCTGGCGACATATTCATGCCGAGAACCTACAACATTAATCACCCCAAAACCGGTGATTCGAGATCCAGGATCAATACCTAGTATCAGACTCATAACGGAACCTGGCTGTATTAGTGGAAGGGGTTATAGCAAAAAGGGAGCTTAAGGGCTCCCTTGGAATCTTCAAACTGGCATTTTAGCTGAAATTAGCGCTCAACATCAGCACCGGCTTTCAAGCTCCGGATCAGAGATGCGTAATCTGACTGACCATTTCGATTTGCCAGATACCCCGACATCGCTTGTAGTGTCTTCGGTTCTGGCTCAACACCCGGGTGAACGGCAACCAACCCCATGACCACAGCACTGCCATCGGACAGCTTAACGGAACCCCAACTTATGGCCCCTTGTGCCGGCTTAGGCATCTTAAACAGCGCCTTAACCTGCAGCGAGTCCAGTGCAGTCTCGGAGCGTACGACGCGATCACGTGTCTGCCAGGGCGAAGCCACTAACTGCTCGGCTTTCAATCCCTTGGATTGTTCCAGAATGCGTTGCGCCTGCTGCTGAACTAACTGCTCAGCTTTCTGCTGTTTGAGCTGAGCACGGATCTGCTCACTCACATCCGCCAGAGCCTGCGCGGCCGCGGGCTGATAGTCCCGCAAACGAATCACGGCAACCCTATCTCGGCTTAATTCAATCAGCTCAGAGTTATGCCCCTTCTTAAGCACATCATCTGAAAAGGCCGCTTTCAAAATTCGCGGATTACTGCTGAACGAATCCTCGCCACCCTCGCGGCCAAAAAGACCTGTAGTTCTGATCGTCAGCTGCAGCTGCTCTGACGGCTCTTGCAGATCAGAGGCCGAAAAACTCAGATCAGCCAGCTGCTCCGAAAGCTCAACAAAGCGAGCCTCAGACTTCTGCTCACGCTGCTCAGTCTCGAGCCCTGCACGAACATCGTCAAAACTAGGCGGCGTGCCTTTATCAATGCTGTTCAGTTTGATCAAGTGATAACCAAACTCAGTCTCAACCGGTTCCGAGACATCACCCGAGCGCATTGAAAACAGCGCCTGCTCAAACTCAGCAACCATCACCCCCCGCTCCACGAGCCCTAAGGAACCACCATCAACCGCAGAGCCGGTATCATCAGAATATTGCTTTGCAAGCTCTGCAAAATCAGCGCCCGCGCTGAGCTCTTGGTGCAACTGTTGAGCCTGCAGCCTGGCTTGCTCTGCATCTCGCTCATCGCTAATAGCAATCAAGATATGAGCAGCATCGCGTGCTTCTTGACCCTCAAACCCTTCAACTAAACGCTGGAACTGGTTCTGCAGTTCCGCCTCATCGACTGCGATATCGCGGGCCAGATCAGTACGAGCAAGCTCGATATAATCAACCGAAAGCAGCTCTTCAGACATAAAACTCGCTTGATTAGCCAGGTAGTAGGCGTCTATTTCAGACTCGGTCACCGCTACCTCTGCAAGCCGGTCACTCAGCTCAATGCGTTGGAAC
Organism: uncultured Neptunomonas sp.; assembly: GCA_963974645.1. Taxonomy (GTDB): domain Bacteria; phylum Pseudomonadota; class Gammaproteobacteria; order Pseudomonadales; family Balneatricaceae; genus Motiliproteus. Next base: position 15,649 of record CAXBEA010000090.1, read on the forward strand.
CTGACATCACGTGCCTGCTGGTCGATTGCAGCAATGGCCTTCGCCTCTACCGGCAGGGTAAATGCGGTCGCTGTGATAGCGCTCTGCTCCTGCCCCATCAACAGCTCTTTACGCAACAAGCCGCGATACATCATGGGGGTTAATCCAGCATTACGCAGCACTGCGTTAAACTGATCCCGATCGAAGCGATCTTCTACCTGAAACTCGCGAGTATTAAGAATAATTTGATCCACAGCTTGAGCGCTGACCGAAAGTCCCTGCTGCTCGGCAGATTGGAGCAGCAGCGATTGCTCGATCAAGCCTTCGATGACGACTCCGCGTAGCAGATTATCTTCAAGCAGGGATGGATCAACATTATCACCCATCTGAGAAATCAGCTGACGGCGTTGCATCTCCATCGCATTTTGGATCTCAGCTTCGCTGATATCAACGCCATTGACGGTTACTGGGGCGCCAGGATCGGCGGCTAAACCCACTAAAGAATCTACCCCCCACAGGGCAAAAGTAACAATAATAAAGCCGATGATCACCTTGGCGATAATCCCCTGTGAACTCTCTCTCAGATTTTGAAGCATGAAGCCCTCTGCCAGAAAAAACGCTTGGATGCAGACACATCCGAGCCACAATTAACACGGTATAAAAAAAAAGCGCATCCATTGATGCGCCCTTCGTATTTGGCGGAACGGACGGGACTCGAACCCGCGACCCCCGGCGTGACAGGCCGGTATTC
>CAXBEA010000091.1:0-16277 GCA_963974645.1 uncultured Neptunomonas sp.
GGATTGGCCATAAAGGTTGGCCCATGCATAAAGCAGCTAGCGGCTCCCGAAGAAATCGTCTCGGCGATATGCTCTGTGGTTAGGGTTGACGCCAGGGTCATGTAGCCACCGGTCAGTGCTTTGCCGAGGCAGAGGATGTCTGGACTGATTTCTGCGTGTTCGCAGGCAAACAGCTTGCCACTGCGGCCGAAACCGGTCGCTATCTCATCGGCGATTAGCAGTACGTTGTGTTGGTTGCAGAGTTCGCGCGCCTGTTTTAGATAATCGGGTGAGTAGAAACGCATCCCGCCTGCGCCCTGGACGATCGGTTCCAGAATCAGGGCCGCCAATTGATCCTGGTTTTCTTCGATCAATTTTCGCAACGGAGCGATATCGCGATCCGCACAGGGCTGATCGAAACCACAGCTGGGTGCGGGAGCGAACAGCTGTTGTGGTAAGACGCCGGCGAATAGTTCGTGCATCCCGTTCACCGGGTCGCAGACCGACATGGCACCGAAGGTGTCACCGTGATAGCCGTTGCGTAGAGACAGCATGCGCGTTTTAGTGCTTTGCCCGCGTGCCTGCCAATACTGAATCGACATCTTGATCGCCACTTCCACCGCGACCGAACCTGAGTCGCAAAGGAATACCCTGTCCAAGCCAGCAGGGGTCATGGCAACCAGTCTGCGGCTTAGTTCGATAGCCGGTTGATGGGTCAGACCGCCAAACATCACGTGCGCCATGGTATCGATCTGCTGTTTGGCTGCGGCATTAAGCGCCGGGTGTCCATAACCGTGAATAGCGGACCACCAGGATGACATGCCGTCGATCAGTCGACGGCCGTCAGTCAGGGTTATATAGACACCCTGGGTGGACGCTACCGGAAATACCGGCAGCGGCTTGGTCATCGAGGTGTAGGGGTGCCAAATATGCTGCTGGTCAAAGCGCATGTCGTCGGGAGTGATCTGCATCGATTCAGGTGTCCAGGGTGTCAGGCCCGTTATGATCGGGCGGAATCAACGATTAAAGAGATAAGGGGCTCAGTTAAGGCGAAAGCCTACTTTGAGGGTTACCTGAAAATGCGCGACCTCACCATCGACTACTTGGCCGCGAGTCTGGATCACTTCAAACCAACCGATGTGCTGCAGAGATTTGGATGCCGTGGCAATGGCGTTGCGGATCGCTTGGTCAGTACCTTCTGTAGAGGTGCCGACGACTTCGACTAGTTTGTAAGTATGATTGCTCATGGCCGTTTCCTTAGTGTTTGTGATAGGGGGTTTATTGTGGCACCGATAAGTGCTTAATGAGGGCTCAGCAGCTCTATCGGATAACCGTCAGGGTCTTTGACAAAGGCCAGGATAGTCGTGCCATGCTGCATCGGTCCGGCCTCACGGACAATGTTGCCGCCGTTGGCTTTGATCTGGGCGCAGGCCTGGTAGACATCCTCGACTTCGATGGCGATATGGCCGTAGCCATCGCCGAGCTGGTACTGGTCAGTATCCCAATTGTGGGTCAGCTCTAATGCGCTGTTACTGGATTCATCGCCATAGCCCAGGAAAGCCAGGGTAAAGCGCCCTTCGGGAAAATCCTTGCGGCGCAGTAACTGCATCCCGAGTAGCTCGGTATAAAATTTAATCGAGCGGTCTAAGTCTGTGACTCGGAGCATGGTATGTAATAGGCGCATGGTTGATAATTCCTTCTGTGGCTGGCAGTAGCTGGGCTTTTGTGTAGATGGCGGCGGTAATAGGGTCGTTGCTGTACAGTGGCTTTGAGCACGGATTATAATAGCTCGCATCGTCATCGCGTAGGGACAAGAGGAAAGCGGATGTTTCAGGATATGTCAAAAAAATTAAATGCCTCGATGGAGCCGTTTAAAGAGTTGATGGAGGTTCAGACTCGGATGCTCGAAAAGCTGACTCGTCAGCAGTTAGAATGCGCCCAGATCTGTATGCATTCAACCCTGAACCAGACCGATGAACTAAAACAGTGTAGCTCCGCAGATGAGTTGATTGAACTGCAAAAAAGATACACCCAGGCGGTTGAGGATGCTCTACGTCATGCCAGCTCAGAAAATTTGCAAACATTTTCTGAGGCGCGAGAAGCGATCGAGAGAATATCCAGCGGTGCTTTTGACGCTTTCGCCCCTGAGAAATAGCGGCCGCCAGCGGAGACTTCAAGAGCAGCCTAGGCTGCTCTTTTGTTTATATTGATCAGTAAACCAGATGCTGCAAAGGCCTGAAAGGGCCCTGTGAAGAGCTCAGGAGAGTATAAGTTCGTGAAGATAGCCCTGTTTTACGGTTCCACCACCGGTAATACCGAAGATGTTGCCGAGCTGATAGAGCGCACCCTATCCGAAGATCAGCTTGATCTGTATGACGTCGCTGAAGCGCCACTGCAGCATGCTAACGAGTACGATCAGATCATCATGGGTATTCCTACCTGGGATTATGGTGAAATCCAATCCGAATGGGAGGATGTCTGGAGTGAGCTTGATAGCCTGGAGCTCAGCGGTAAACGCATCGCACTGTACGGTTTGGGCGATCAGGTCGGCTACGGCGATTGGTTTCTCGATGCGATGGGGTTGCTGCATGATCGATTGGTAGAAAGAGGCGCCGAGCTGGTGGGGTATTGGCCGGTAGCGGGCTATGATTTCAGTGCCTCTAAAGCACTAACGGCCGATGCACAGTACTTTGTTGGCTTGGCGCTCGATGAAGATTGCCAGCATGAGCTGACCGGGCAGCGTGTCGAGCGCTGGTGTGGGCAAATTCGAGAGGAGTTTGCGCGTGGCTAAACCTGGACGTACAGGGATAACCCGTGTGCTCTATGCTGCGCGTTACTCGCTGCAAGGTTTTCAGGCGGCCTGGCAGCACGAAGCTGCATTTCGCCAGGAGCTGGTGTTGGTGTTGCTGATGCTGCCACTGGGCTATCTGCTGGCAGCAGATCTGGTTGAGCTGGTTTTGCTATGGTTAACCCTGGGCTTGGTATTGTTGATGGAGCTTGTGAACTCAGCCATTGAGGCGGTTGTTGATCGGGTAGGCGAAGAACTCCATCCGTTATCGGGTCGGGCTAAGGACATAGGTTCTGCAGCGGTGTTTCTGGCGCTGCTGCTGGTGGCAATAAGCTGGGGGCTGATCGCGGTCAAAAATTGGCCGCTGGTTTAGTATGAGTTGTTTGGTCTTCATTGATATATTGAGGTGAGCTATGAAACTAGCGCAATTGAGTGGATATAAGATGTCGCCGTTGTTCCAGCTTGGTGCAAAGATTGGGCTTGGATTCGGGTTGAACCTGAGGTTGTTATTAGTTCTGTTTACCACGCTGTTAACCGTTCCGTCGATGGCTAACGCGGCCCAGGCGCCTTCAATAAAGCCGGAGCAGGTTATTAATGGTAGTTATCAGTCATTGCTGAAGCTGATCAAGGACAAGGTGCTGGTTGCCGGGATGCCAGAACAGGCACTGTTGGATTTGATGGAGAATGAATTGGGGCCGGTTGTTGATTTCGAACAGATTTCGCGCAAGGTGATGGGCAAATATGTGCGCCAGGCCAGCGAAGCAAATATGACCCGCTTTAATCAGGTGTTTAAAAGTACGCTGGTCAATACCTACAGCAAGGGGCTGGATCGAATCGATGAGCTGGAGCGGTTTGAGGTCGGTGATGCGGTCTATGATAAAAGAGGGAATCGAGCCAAGGTCGATTCGCTTATAGTGCTTAAAGGGGGTGAGCAATATCAGGTTCAGTATTCATTGTTCCTCAATGACCAGCAGCAGTGGAAAGTAGAAAACCTAGTCGTTGAAGGGATCAATATTGGCCTGGTATTTCGTAACCAGTTTGCCCACTACATGGAGCAGTTCAGCGATGTTTCAAAAGTCATTGAAAGCTGGGGTATTGTTAAGACGGAGTAGCTTTCAGTTGCTCTGTGTGGATCTCGCCTCTATTTATAGAACCTCTCTTTATAACGAGTAATCTATGACCGGCAACCGATGATCAGCTTATATGTGTAGCAACCTATGATTAGCAGCCGATGAACCCGACAACCGGCGGAGTGATGGTGGTGTTGCTGATTGCTGTTGCGCTATTGCTCGGATCGGTGCTGCGTAATCTTACCCGCAACAGCAAAATACCCTATTCTGCGGCGCTGCTGCTGGCCGGTTTGTTGGTTGGGATTCTCGATCGCTCGCTACTGCTCAATGATAGTCTGCCGCAGCTGCAGCAGGTTCTACGCAGTCTGACTCAACTCGATCCGCACCTGATCCTGTTTTTGTTCCTACCTACGTTAATTTTTGAATCAGCCTATTCGCTAGAACCTCATCTGCTAAAACGCGCCTTGCCGCAGATAGCGCTGCTGGCGCTGCCGGGGATGTTGATCAGCGCAATCTTAACCGCAGTCTTGGTTCACTGGTTGTTTCCCTGGGATTGGAGCTGGCCACTGGCGTTTCTGTTTGGTGCCCTGATCAGCGCCACCGATCCGGTGGCGGTAGTGGCTCTGCTGCGCGATGTGAGTTCGCGCAAGCGCCTGGAAACGCTGCTGGAGGGGGAGTCGCTGTTCAATGATGGCACTGCAATCGTGCTGTTCTCGCTGTTTTTTTCAATTCTTCTGAGTGTTGATGAGGCTGCTATTAGTCTGGGTTCCATCGCTGTTGATCTGGTCTGGACCGTTGCCCTGGGCGGCTTGGCAGGTTGGCTGTTCGGCAAGGCGGTTATTATTGCGGTCGGTCGGATCTATAATGACCCGCTGGTGGAGACGACGCTGTCTATCGCCTGCGCTTATCTGGTCTATTTCGTCGCCGAAGAGATGCTGCATGCCTCGGGTGTGGTTGCGGTAGTGGTGTTTGGATTGATGCTGGCAGGTAAAGGGCGAACCGGATTCTCGCCCGAAGCGCTGGGTTTTTTGCACCACTTTTGGAGCATTCTGGCGCATATGGCCAATACCCTGATTTTTCTCGTGGTTGGGTTGTTGATTGCTGATCGTATCGAGTTGTTTGATCTTAATAGCTGGGGGTTACTGCTGCTGCTGTACTTGGGATTGTTGTTGATCCGAGGCTTTACCATCTTGTTGCTGATGCCGCTGCTCAAGCGGTTGGGATTTGGGCTGGGGCGAGACAAGGCGCTGGTGCTGATCTGGGGTGGGTTGCGAGGTGCGGTGGCGCTGGCGTTGGCGTTGATGCTGGCTCAGCAACCGGAAGTACCGAGTGCCTGGGGTGAGCAGGTGTTGTTTATGGCTGCGGGCATAGTCGCGTTAACGATTCTGGTCAACGGCAGTAGTATGGGCTGGCTCTTTTCCCGGTTGGGGTTAGACCGATTACCGCCGGGTAAGCAGGCCATGATTGACCGCGCCGAAGTGATGATTCAGCAACAGATGGTGGCACGGCTGCCAGAACTGAAAAAGCGCTCCCTAACGCAACTGTCCGATTGGCAGGCGATTGAACGTAATGCCTTGGCACCGGTCACGCCTGCCGTTGCTCTGTGTGCCAAGAGTGAGCAGTTCCGGCGTGCGGCCTCTGATCTCGATGTTGAGTTCCGACGGCGTTTGCTGGAGCATGAGCGTTGCAGCTATTGGCTCCAGTATCGAGAAGGTTTTTTGGGACGAGAGGCCACATCGCGGTTGATCGACGCGGTTGACCAGGCGCTTGATGGGGTACCAAAAATTCATCCCCGGCCGCAGCTGCAGCGTTTTTGGAATGGCTCGGTGCCTGTTAAATGGATGCGCCGGTTGCCGTTGCTGCATCGGCTGGCTAACCGGATCGCTTATAAACACCTGATTCTGGGTTACGACATGGCGCGCGGCTTTGTTCAGGCACAGAATGCAGCCTTGGCTCATGTGGATAAGCTAACAGCGGATCGGCACAGCATCCGCAAAGCGCGCGCTGAGTTGGTGCGAAATAAACACGAAACCTACGCCATGTTGCAGCAGTTGAAGCAGGCTTTTCCTGAACTGGCGGTTCAGGCCGAGTTGCACAGCGCCCAGCGCACGTTGCTGATCCAGAAACGTGCGCTGGTAGAGGAGTTGCAGTTACAGGCGTTGCTTGATCCTGCCGAAGCTGAGCGAATGATGGAGCAGATCAATCGACGCTTGCAGGCGCGGCACTTTACCCCGATTGAGGCCGCGCCCTTGCCCGATCCGTTGCAATTGATCCGCGATGCCCAATGGGCGGCGCAGCTGAGCCCCGACGCCTTGGCACTGCTGATCTCCTACGCTGAGCAGCGAATCTATCAACCCAGGGATATGATTGTTGAGCATGAGGAGCAGCATCAAGCGCTGATCATTCTGGTGCGCGGTGTTGTCGAGCGTGTCGATCTCGATGACGAGACCGGCAAGGCGGTGGTGTTGGATGTCTTGGGGCCGGGTTGTTATGCCGGTTTCAGTTCTCTGTTTGAGAGCCACCACCATACCGGGCTGCGTGCGGCGGGCCCTGTTGATCTGTTGTGGATTCCGGCAGCCGTACTACAGCGTGTTATGGATACTCAGCCGGCATTGAAGCAAGCATTGTTAAAGATGGTTCAGCAACAGCTGTTTGAGAGTCTGTAACCGCTGCAAGTCGAGATTTGAGTCGCATCTGGCTATCCAAGTCGAGCCCATTTCAGGTAAAATCTGCGCTTTTCTCTGGCCTGAATTGAGACCGCCTCAGGCTCTGCATCGAACAGTGGAAACCGTACAGGTATGATCGAAGTTAATCCCATCCATCTGCGTATTAAAGATATTGCAGATCGCGCGGCGCAGTTGAAACGTTATCTCGATTATGAAACCAAGCACGAGCGCTTGATCGAAGTGGATCGTGAATTGGAGCAACCGGGTGTCTGGGAAGATCCCGAGCGGGCCCAGGCGCTGGGTAAAGAACGTTCTTCGTTGGAGCTGGTGGTTAAAACCATCGACGATATGGAGTCCGGGGTTGAAGACACCCAGGAGCTATTACAGCTGGCGGTCGATGAGCAGGATGAAGATACCGTTACCGAGGTTGAGTCGGAACTCGATGGTCTCAACGCCCAGCTTGAAGTGCTGGAGTTTAGACGCATGTTCTCCGGTGAGATGGACCCTAATAACGCCTATCTGGATATTCAATCGGGTTCGGGCGGCACCGAGGCGCAAGACTGGGCCAACATGATCCTGCGGATGTATCTGCGCTGGGGTGAGGACAAGGGCTTTAAGGTTGAGCTGGAAGAGGTCAGCGCTGGCGACGTGGCCGGGATTAAATCGGCCACGATCCGCTTCGAAGGCGACTATGCGTTCGGCTGGTTGCGTACCGAAACCGGTGTCCACCGGTTGGTACGCAAGTCACCATTCGACTCCGGCAACCGTCGCCACACCTCCTTCGCTTCGGTGTTCGTCTCTCCCGAGATCGACGATGATATCGAGATCGATATCAATCCTGCCGATGTGCGGACCGATACCTACCGTGCTTCCGGTGCCGGTGGTCAGCATATCAACAAGACCGATTCGGCGGTGCGTCTAACCCACGAACCCACCGGTATAGTGGTCCAGAGCCAGAGCCAGCGCTCGCAGCACCAGAACCGCGACAAGTGCTGGAAGATGCTGCGCGCGCGCCTGTATGAGCATGAGATGCTTAAGCGCACCGAGGCGGCGCAGTCGGTCGAGGACAGCAAGTCCGATATCGGCTGGGGCTCCCAGATCCGCTCCTACGTACTTGATGATCAACGGATCAAAGACCTACGTACCCTGGTTCAGACCAGCAACTGTGACAAAGTGCTGGACGGTGACCTCGACCAGTTTATTGAAGCCAGCCTCAAGGCTGGGCTCTAAGAATTCTACGATTTTAATAAGGCTATCTACCGATGTCAGACAAGCAAACCGCGCCCCAGAATCAGCAGGATATGGCTCAACCCGAAGAGAACCGTCTTGTCGCCGAGCGGCGTGAAAAACTCAATGCGTTACGCGCCCAGGGCAATCCGTTTCCTAACAGCTTTCGCCGTGACAGCTATGCCGCGGATCTGCAGGCTGCGCATGGTGAAAAGAGCAAAGAGGAGCTCGAAGGGTTGGCGATTCAGGTCGCAGTCGCGGGCCGGATTATGCTCAATCGCGGTGCCTTCGCGGTGCTCCAGGATATGAGCGGACGGATTCAGCTGTATGTAAATAAAGAAGCACGTGGGTTCGCCAAGGCGATGGATCTGGGCGATATCGTTGGTATTAAGGGCACCCTGCTCAAATCCGGTAAGGGTGATCTGTATGTCGATATGGGCTGCAACCAGCTGCTGACCAAAAATCTCCGTCCGCTGCCCGATAAGCACAAGGGGCTGCAGGATACCGAGCTGCGCTACCGGCAGCGTTATGTCGATCTGATCACCAACGAGGAGTCGCGTCGGGTCTTTGAGACCCGCGCCAAGATCATCTCTGCGATCCGCAACTACCTGGCCGAGCGTCGCTTTGTCGAAGCTGAAACGCCGATGCTGCAGGTGATCCCCGGCGGCGCGGCGGCGCGTCCGTTCGTCACCCATCACAATGCGCTGGATATCGATATGTACCTGCGGATTGCTCCCGAACTCTATCTAAAGCGGCTGGTGGTGGGTGGTTTCGAGCGAGTGTTCGAGATCAACCGTAACTTCCGTAACGAAGGGCTCTCGAGCCGGCATAACCCCGAATTCACCATGCTCGAGTTCTATCAGGCGTATGCCGATTACAATGACCTGATGGACATGACCGAAGATATGCTGCGGACGGTGGCCCAGCAGGTGCTTGGTACCACCACGCTGGTCAATACGGTTAAGAATGATGCGGGCGAGGTGCTCGAATCGATCGAGTACGATCTGGCCAAGCCCTTTGCGCGGCTGAGTGTGTTCGACGCCGTGCTGCAGTTTAATCCGCAGATCAGCGCCGAGGCGCTGGCCGATGAACAGCAGGCCCGCGAGATCGCCGTAACCTTGGGAATCAAACTAAGCGACAGTTGGGGACTGGGCCGGGTGCAGATTGAGATCTTTGAGGAGACCGTCGAGCATCTACTGAGCCAGCCGACCTTTATCACCCAGTATCCCACCGAGGTGTCGCCGCTGGCGCGCCGTAACGACGACAACCCCTTGGTGACCGACCGCTTCGAGTTCTTCCTGGGTGGCCGCGAGATTGCCAACGGTTTCTCCGAGTTGAATGACTCTGAAGATCAGGCGCAGCGGTTTATGGACCAGGTGGCCGAGAAAGAGGGTGGCGATGATGAAGCGATGCACTATGACGCTGACTACATCAATGCGCTCGAATATGGGCTGCCGCCGACCGCAGGCGAGGGGATAGGTATCGATCGTCTGGTGATGTACTTCACCGATTCGCCCTCGATCCGCGATGTGCTGCTGTTTCCGCATATGCGGCCTGAGCATAAATCCAGCAGCGAACAGGGCTAAGCGCGATGGCGACCCGGATCGAAGCTTTTCTGGGTCGCTGGTTGTTCCCGCTGCATTCGCGCCAGTTTGCCGGTAAGCGCTGGTGTAAGATTGGTCTCCGCACCCTGCATCTGTTTGGCATCGCCGGTATCGGTGGTGCCTTTCTCTATCATGCGCCTGCCAACGATTGGCTGCCGTTCTTATGGCTGACGTTGGCGACTGGAACCCTGATGGTATTGATCGAACTCTGGAGTCATTGCATCTGGTTGTTGCAGCTGCGTGGTATCCTAATTCTGATCAAGCTTGTGTTGCTGGGGCTGACGGCCATTCTTCCGCCAAGCTTCGATTCAGGAATTTTGTTTGTGGTGATCATGATCTCCGGGGTGATCTCTCATGCGTCCAGCCGGCAGCGTTATTACTCGCCCTTTTATGGCCGTAAAATCACCCTCGATGACTGGCAGTGGCCATCGCATGGTTAGCCATGTGCCAGCAACGGGTTTTGATCAACAACTGGAATCGGGCTGGAAGGCCGCGTTAGCCGACGAGTTTGCTAGCGACTCGATGCAGCAACTGCAGCGTTTTATCGCCGAGCAACGGGCCCAATATCCGATCTATCCGCAACCTGATGAGGTCTTTAATGCGCTCAATTACACCCCGCTGGATCAGATTAAGGTGGTGATTCTTGGGCAAGACCCTTATCACGGTCCCGACCAGGCGCATGGGCTGAGTTTTTCGGTCAAACCGGGAGTCAAAATTCCTCCGTCGCTGGCCAATATCTACAAAGAACTGCATAGCGATGTCGGCGTTACAGCGGTCGATCAGGGTAACCTGGAATACTGGGCCAGACAGGGTGTTTTGCTGCTTAACAGCGTGTTGACGGTGCGGCAGGGTAGCGCCAATTCGCATCAGGGGCGAGGCTGGGAGTTGTTTACCGATCGTATCATTCATCTACTCAATGAGAGATATGAGGGGTTGGTCTTTATGCTCTGGGGGAGTTACGCCCAGAAAAAAGGTGCCTTTATCGATACCGAGCGTCACTGCGTGTTGACAGCCCCGCATCCCTCGCCGCTGTCCGCGTATCGGGGCTTTTTTGGCTGCGCCCATTTTTCTAAAGCAAATGCGTATCTGCAGACTCGAGGGCAGGCCAAAATTGATTGGCAGTTGCCTTCGATAGCCTCGACATCGCCAATAACTTCGACACCCCAGCAATCGTTGTTTTAATCAGTCATGTTCTCCGCTAGCGGTAACCGCTTGAGGATATAACCCAGACCTACCACCTACGCGAATAAAAAAGGATCGTCATCAGATGGCCAAAGGCAGTCGTATCTTCAAGATCAAATTTTTTATCAGTGATATGGATAGGCACTGTTACGAGCAGTTGGATCTTACCGTGGCCCAGCATCCCTCAGAGTCACTGGAACGCTTGCTGGCGAAATTGTTAGCGCTGGGTTTGGAGTATGAGCCTGGGTTGAAATTTGGCGCGGGGGTGTCGTCCGATGACGCACCGATCTGGCTGCGCAATGATTACGAGGACGTTCAGCACTGGATTGAGGTTGGCCAGCCTGATCTCGAAAGGCTGGGTAAACTGAACAAACGTCACCCTAAGGTCACTTTGTATACCTACGGTGCTAATGCCCACCGCTGGTGGAATCAGCACGGCGCGGCCCTGTCGGCATTAAAGCGACTGAAGCTGGTTCAGCTGGAATCAGAGGCGATAGAGCTTCTAGTGAAAGGGTTATCTGCCGGTTTTGAGCTACAGCTTAACCGTCAGGAAGATGCGCTGTATCTGGGACTCAATGATCAACAGGCTGAGATGAAACTGCTCTGTTTACAGTCCGGTTGGCAGGCCTGAAATAGCGATTTAGCCTAGAATTAAACTAGGGTTTAAGCGCCTCCCAGCGCCTCAATCAATAAAAAATAAAAAACCGCAGCGCATTGTCATCTAAGAATGCCGCTGCGGTTTTTTTACTGATTTTTTACCGCTGATAAGGAGTAACTCAGTTACTCCTCTTCATCCTTGCCGGTTGTTTCCTGTTCGCGATCTTTATCTTCGCCACCGCATGATCCGCAACACCCCATGACCTTCTCCCCTGTTCGTGTAAAAGAGCCGCAGTGTAGCCCAAGCAGATCAGCAGGAACATGATCCGGATCAAGTCTGAGCGTAGACTATGCTAGATCCACTAGACGATAGCTTTTTGATAGCCCTCTTGAAAGGTTCCGCAGACTTTCTAGCTGAGCGGGTGTAATGCTCTGTATTCCATATTGGCGTTGGCTATTATTGGGGTTGGCTATTATTGGGGTTGGCTATAGTGGCGGGTTAATGCGTTATTCTGAGATTCCAGCTCGCAGGCGTAATCTTATTTTCAAGGATCGGACCAGGCCGCCTGACGGGTGGCTATACCAGCCAGGAGAAGGACATGCTTACACCTAGCACGCCCGCCAACGAAGCGGCGCGGCTTAAGGCGCTGGAGGCGCTAAACATCCTCGATACGCCGCCCGAGGAGCGTTTTGATCGATACACCCGTCTCGCCCAGCATATCCTGCAGACGCCTATCGTGCTGATAAGTCTTATTGATGGTCAGCGCCAGTGGTTTAAATCACGGCAGGGGTTGGAGGCGACCGAAACGCCGCGAGATATCTCCTTTTGCGGTCACGCCATTCTTGATGATGAGCTGTTTTGCGTCTATGACGCCGCTGCCGATCCGCGCTTTGCCGACAACCCCTTGGTCACTGGGGCGCCCGATATCCGTTTCTATGCGGGTGCGCCGCTAATCCTCAATGACGGTGAGCGGGTGGGTACTCTCTGCGCTATCGATCGTGTCCCGCGCAGCCTTAGCGAGGAGCAGCGAGCAGCCCTTATCGATCTATCACACTGCGTGGCCGACGAACTCCAGCTTCAGACTACCAAGGAGATTTTGGCTGGGCGAGAGGTGCAGTTGCAGAAATCTACAGAGATGGTACGCAGCATCATCGATACGGTGGTGGATGGCATTATCACCATCGACGCGCATGGCAATATCCAGACCGTCAATCCAACAGCAGAGCGGTTGTTCGATTACAGTGCAACTGAGATGGTTGGCCAGAATGTCAAGATGCTAATGCCTGAACCTTTCCATCAGGCCCACGATGGTTATCTACAGAGTTATATCAGTACCGGGCAGAAAAAAATAATCGGCATTGGCCGCGAGGTTATCGGGCGGCGTCGGGATGGCAGCACTTTCCCGATGGAACTGGCGGTGGGCGAGATGAGGGTGCAGGGTGAGCCTATGTTTACCGGGATTATCCGCGATGTCAGCGAACGCAATGCCGCGCGGCAGGCGCTGCAAGAGTCAACCGATCGACTCAGGTTAGCGACCCAGGCGGCGGGTATGGGAGTCTGGGAATACGATCTGGGCAGCCGCGAACTGGTTTGGGATGATCGGATGTTTCAGATCTACGGCATTAAACGGGAGAACTTTGCTAATGCTTTCGAAGCTTGGAACAGCTGTCTAACCCCTGAACAACTGGCGAGGGCAGATATAGAGTTACGTGCGGCGATCAAGGGAGAGAAAGCGCTTCAGGCTGAATTTGATCTGGTCTGGCCCAACGGTGAGGTGCATGTGGTTGAAGCTGCCGCGTTGGTACTCAGAGATTATCAGGGACAGGCCGTGCGTCTAGTCGGGGTGAACATCGACATCAGCGAGCGCAAACGCATGGAGCAGATGAAAAATGAGTTCGTCTCGACCGTCAGCCATGAACTGCGCACACCCTTGACATCGATTAAGGGTGCTTTGGGGTTGATCCGTAGCGGTGTTACCGGTGAACTGCCTGAGAAATTGAGCAGCATGCTTGATATCGCGTATAACAATAGCGACCGGCTGGTAAGGCTGATTAACGATATTCTCGATATCGAAAAGATCGAGGCGGGTAAGATGGATTTTCATAAGCTGCCCTTGGATCTGGTGCCGCTGATCGAAGAGAGCCTTGAGGCTAACCGTGAATACGCTAAAACGCACCGGGTGGTTTATCGTTTCCAGACTGAAATCGATGCGGCCCGTGTAGAGGGCGATCATGATCGCTTGATCCAAGCGATGACTAATCTGCTCTCCAATGCCGCCAAGTTTTCACCTCAGGGTGGCTGTGTGGAGATTCGGCTAGCGCAAATAAATAATGAGTTCCGAGTCGAGGTTCAGGATAAAGGCGCAGGCATTCCTGTGGCCTTCCGCTCTAAAATATTCAGTAAATTTTCTCAGGCCGATGGTTCAGATACGCGCCAAAAAGGGGGGACCGGGTTAGGGCTGAATATCACTCAAGCGATCATCGAACAGCATCTCGGCAAAATTGGCTTTGAGGGTGGCGAAGGTGCGGGTACGACCTTTTACATCGAACTGCCCTGTTTTAGAGAGAGTGACCCGGAGGCGTCAACGGACGCAGGCAGCGATTTCCCGGATAGGAGCGATAGCGAGGCGCTCAGGAATACGAGTAGGCAGCGCCGAGGCGAAGAAGTTTCGATAGGGTCGTCGGAGTGCGTTTTAATCTGCGAAGATGAGCCCGATATTGCAGCGGTGCTGCAGCAAATTCTAACCGAGGCGCACTTTGAGGTTGATCTGGCTGCAACCGCCGAAGAGGCGCTGAGGAAATTACGTACCTATGATTATGCTGCAATGACCCTCGATTTGCGGTTACCGGACGAGGATGGAATGCTACTGTTGAAGCGTTTGCGGAGCCAGACTCGCAATGCTGATATCCCGGTCATCGTGGTGTCTGCTCTGGCTGATACGGTCGCTGCTCAATCGAGTGCCGACGACAGAGCGCTGGTCAGTGATTGGCAGCAGAAACCGATCGACAGTCAACGGCTGATTACCGCGTTAAGCAAGGCTTTGTTACCAGGCTCTAGCGACAGGTCGCGTATTCTTCATGTCGAAGATGATGCTGATATCTGTCAGGTGGTCGCACGCCTGCTCGATGGTTCGGTTGAGGTTGTTACGGCTTCGACTCTGTTAGCTGCGCGGCAGCACATCCATCAGGATATTTTTGAACTGATCCTGCTGGATCTGACCCTGCCCGATGGTCGTGGTGAAGAGCTACTACGCTGGTTACCCTTTACCCGGAATATAAATACGCCAGTGGTGGTTTTTTCTGCCCGCGAACTATCATTGTATAAGCCCCAGGCGGTGCAGTCTGCGCTGCTTAAATCCAAGACGGATAATGATTGGCTGCTAAAGACGATCATAGCTGCGCTACGCCCTTGCTAGGTGGCCACAACTGGCACAGCCAAGGAGTGAGCATGAAAACGCTTAAACGGATAATGCATGTCGATGATGAGACCGATATTCGAGCGGTTACAGCACTGGCCTTGGAGGCCTTGGGTGGCTATACCGTTGAATCCTGTGGCTCGGGTACCCAGGCACTCGAAAGGCTTGAGGCGTTTACGCCTGATTTACTTATTCTTGATGTGATGATGCCCGGTATGGATGGCCCCGTTGTGCTGAAGGCGCTGCGTCAGTTGCCCGCGTTGAGGGAATTGCCGGTGATATTTATGACCGCCAAAGTTCAGCCACAAGAGATCGATCAGTTGCTGTCGCTCGGTGCTTGCGGTGTCATTATCAAACCCTTTGATCCGCAGACACTGAGCAGCGAGGTGGAGGCTTTATGGCAACAGCTAGCTCCTGTTTCCAAGGGCTAAGCTGCAGTGTTACTCAGGTGGAAGACAATCAGAGCAGGGACGTTCGATGAACAGCAACAATGCAGTGTTTTTGAAGCGGCTGGAAAAACTACAGAAAGCTTTTCTGGATAGCTGTGATCAACGAGGAGTACTGATAGAACGCGAGTATCAGCTTGTGCTCAGGGCTCGTGATGCTACCGAGCGTATTGAATCGCTACAGCGTATCCGTGATGAAGTGCATAAACTGGCAGGTAGCTCTGGAGCCTATGGGTTTTCTACTCTCGGGCAAGCAGCGTTTGAGCTAGAGCGCTGCTGCAGTACATTGCTTGCCAGAGACGACGGCTCTGTGGACGCTTCACTTGGCGCTCTAACCGCGTTGATCAATGAAGTGTTACTACGTATTCGCCAGGCCCAGCTTATCTCTCAGGTTTCCACGGATTAGCTCTGGAATGGATCATTTGGGTGAGAGAGAAGGGTCGAAGTACTGGGTATAGGTCTAAAATTAATTAAAGCGGGTTGGTTGGCATTAAACCCGCTTGTTATGATGAATCACAGGATCAAAATATGCAGGGTCAGGGCCAATATCTCCACCTGCTTGTCGTCGATGACGATGAAGCCGTGCGTTTATATATAAAACTTCAACTAGAAGATGTCGGCTACCGTGTCACCACCGCGGTAAATGGCGCTGATGCATTGGACCTGATTCACAAGGCCGCCCCTGATCTGGTTATCTCCGATATCTTGATGCCCGAGCTCGATGGCTTTGGGCTTTGCCGAGCTATCCGTGACGATGCGCGGTTAAATCACATTCCGTTTATCTTTCTCACCGCCCACTACCTCGATCCTGAGGATGAGCAGTTAGCGCAACGCTTGGGTGCTGCGCGTTATATTATTAAGACCGCCGATCAAGACGACCTGTTGTTTGCGGTTAAAGCAGCCCTAGACAACCATGACTCTGAAAAGAATCTTCTCGCATTACGATTTCCAGAGCTGGCCGAGTTGGCGTGTGAACTTCATTTAGAGCGGCTCTACGCCCAGCTGAGTAAAAAAGTGCAGCAGCTGGTGCATAGCGAAGCAAGTTTAGCCCAGAGTGAAGCGCGTTATCGCAGCATCCTGGAATCCGCGCCGGACAGTATTGTCGTGACCGATCAGCAGGGCTGTATCACCCTGGTTAACCAGCAGACCGAAACATTGTTTGGCTATAGTCGCGATGAGTTGATCGGCAGTAAGGTGGAGCAGCTTATAGCCCCAGGGTTAGCTCAGCAGCATCAGCAAAATCGCAGCCAGTTTTTGGCTTCTCAGCAACTAAGGTTAGAAAAACGGCGGGATCTTGGGCTG
>CAXBEA010000092.1:0-16121 GCA_963974645.1 uncultured Neptunomonas sp.
GCGCTTCGACAAGGCAGCGCGCCGCTTACATCTGACCCAGTCAGCGATATCGCAACGGGTTAAGCAGCTTGAAGAAACGCTCGGGCAGTTGCTGGTTATACGGACCCAGCCATTGCGGCCGACACCCGCTGGACAGCAGCTGCTCCGCCATTACCGCCAAGTGACGCTGCTGCAGACGGAGTTGTTACGGGCGCTGGGCGACGCAGAGGTCGAAGGGTTTACTAAATTAGCCATCGGTTTGAATGCAGACAGTCTGGCGACCTGGTTTATGGATGCGATCAGTCCGTTGCTCGATAGGCATAATTTACTCCTGGAGCTGCGGGTTGATGATCAGGATCAGACCCACCATCTGTTACGCCAGGGTGAGGTAATCGGTTGTATCAGCGCCAGCAGCCAGGTGATCCAGGGTGTCAGTTGCACCGCGCTGGGTGTCATGAACTACAGGGCGTTGGCGACGGCGTCTTTCAAACAACGCTATTTCCCCAACGGGATCGATGCCGAAGCCTTGGTGCGGGCACCTGCGGTCGAGTTTAATCAGGACGATCAGCTGCAGGAGCGCTACCTAGAAAAGTTCTTTAACTTCAGCGGCGACTATCCGCGCCATCGGGTGCCCTCCGCTGACGCCTTTGTCGATCTGATCGCGCGAGGGCATGGCTGGGGCATGGTGCCTGATCAGCAGAGCCAACCATTGCTGAATCAGAGATTGCTGCAGGAACTCAGTCCCGGTGATCTGCTACCGGTGCCGCTGTACTGGCATGCGTGGAACCTGACTACCGATATCAGCCGACAACTCTCTGAGTGCCTGTTGCGATACTGCCGGGAGCACTTACAGGGCTCCGCTTAATCTCTAAACACTACTTCGATCAGGTGAAAGCCAAACTGGGTTTTGACCGGGCCATGCACCTGGTTTAACGGTTTCTTAAAGATCACCTGATCCACCGCCCGGACCATCTGTCCGGGACGTACTTCACCGAGGCTGCCGCCGCGTTTTTTCGAGGCGCAAAGCGAATGCTTCTTGGCCAGCAGGGCAAAGTCGGCCCCCTTGGCCAGTTTCTGTTTCAGCTGTTCGGCCTCATTCTGGGTCTTGACCAGAATATGACGTGCCATTGCCAACGCCATAGTTCGCTCCTTTGACGGTTCTTTTGAATAGAGAGTTGAATAGAAAGCTTGATCACTAAGGTTGAATGCTAAGGTTGAAGGGTAAAAGCGTCGTTGCGGTCTAACGCTTGAAGCGGATTTTAACCGCTTTAACCACCCTTGCCGAATCAGCCTGATATAATCATCCGCTTTGACTGTGACGCAGGTTTGCACCGATGGATGATTCTAGCATTCTCGACCCCCTTAATGATGCTCAGCGCGAAGCGGTGGCAGCACCGCCGGTTAACCTGCTGGTGCTGGCTGGCGCGGGTTCCGGTAAGACCCGGGTGCTGGTCCACCGGATCGCCCGGCTAATGCAGACCGAACAGGTTTCCGCGCACGCCATCCTGGCGGTGACCTTTACCAATAAGGCAGCCAAGGAGATGCGGGGCCGAATCACCGAGATGCTCGGCTTTAACCCGCAGGGGATGTGGGTCGGTACCTTTCATGGACTGGCGCACCGGTTGCTGCGGATGCACTGGCAGGATGCCGGATTACAGGAGCAGTTTCAGATTCTCGATTCCGATGATCAGCTGCGTCTAGTCAAGCGACTGATGAAAGAGCTGAACCTGGATGAGAACCGCTTTCAGCCAAAACAGCTGCAATGGTTTATCAACGCGCAGAAAGATGAAGGGCTGCGCGCCAAACATCTCGACCCCGGTAGCGACCCTTTCCAGCGGGTTCAGATCGAATTTTACCGCCAATACGAGCTGGCTTGTCAGCGCAGTTCATTGGTTGATTTTGGCGAGATTCTGCTCCGCTCGCACGAACTCTGGCTGACCAAACCCGAAGTGCTTAAACACTACCAGGAGCGTTTTGGGCATATTCTGGTGGACGAGTTCCAGGATACCAACACGGTTCAATACGCCTGGTTGCGGGTGCTGGCGGGAAATACCGGCAAACTGATGGTGGTGGGCGATGACGACCAGTCGATCTACGGTTGGCGCGGCGCCAAGATCGAAAATATTCAGCAGTTCAGCCGCGACTATCCCGATACCCAGGTGGTGCGGTTGGAGCAAAACTACCGTTCCACGGGCACCATTCTTGATGCCGCCAACGCCCTGATCGCCAATAATCAGGGGCGTCTGGGTAAGAAGCTCTGGACCAGCGGCAGTGAGGGCGAGCTGATCTCTCTTTATGCCGGATTTAACGAGCAGGACGAAGCGCGTTTTATTGTCGATACCATTCAAGGCTGGGTCGGCAAGGGTAATGAGCGTTCCAGCAGCGCCATCCTCTATCGTTCCAACGCCCAGTCGCGGGTGTTGGAGGAGGCGCTGATTCGCGCCGGTATGCCCTACCGTATCTACGGCGGGCAGCGCTTCTACGACCGGCTGGAGATCAAGAATGCGCTCTCCTATCTGCGCCTGGTGGGCAACCGACTCGACGATATGGCCTTCGAGCGGGTGAACAATGTCCCTACCCGCGCAATCGGCGTAAAAACCGTCGAAGTGGTGCGCCAGCGCGCCCGTGATGAGGGGATCAGCCTGTGGCAGTCGGCGCATGAGGTGATTGCACTTAAGCTGCTGCCCGCACGTGCCAGCAATGCCTTGCAGGGATTTATTGACCTGATCGACCGGCTCGACAACGAGACCGAAGGGGTGCCGTTGCACGAGCAGACCGAGCATGTGATCGCGCACAGCGGGTTGATCGATCACCATCTGAAAGAGAAAGGCGAGAAGGCGCAATCGCGGATCGAAAACTTGCAGGAGTTGGTCAGTGCCACCCGTCAGTTTGATCAGGAGTGGCAGCGCGATGAAGCGGAACAGGATCTGCCGGTACTGGCCGCGTTTCTGGATAAAGCGGCGCTGGATGCCGGCGATGGCCAGGCCGACGAGTTCGAAGACAGCGTCCAGCTGATGACGTTGCACTCGGCCAAAGGGCTGGAGTTTCCGCTGGTGTTCTTGGCCGGGGTCGAAGAGGGGCTGTTCCCGCACAAGATGTCGATGGAGGAGCCGGGCAGGCTGGAGGAGGAGCGACGGCTCTGCTATGTCGGGATCACTCGGGCGATGCAGAAGCTCTACTTCACCTACGCCGAATCGCGGCGGCTGCACGGCCAGGACAACTACAACCGTTTATCAAGGTTTGTGCAGGAGATTCCGACCGAGCTGATGCAGGAAGTCCGGCTGAAAACCCAGTTCTCGCGTCCGGTGAGCTTTACCAAGTCTTCGCCACCCATGTCCAGCAGCTTTGCCGGAACCGATATCCCCGATACCGGGCTGATGCTGGGGCAGCGGGTGTTACATTCGATTTTCGGTGAAGGGGTTATCACTAATTATGAGGGGCAGGGGCCCAATGCGCGGGTTCAGGTCAATTTCGATACCCAGGGTAGTAAGTGGCTGGTCGTCAGTTATGCCAAGCTGCAGTCGCTGTAATTCCCTGCTACGGTTGTGTCTCCTCAGTATCAGGTAAATAATGGCCATATGTTTGACAATGCTAATGGAGTTTAGACAAATTCCTATTTGTCGATTGAATCAGGTCGTTTGATATTTATCGATTTTGACCGGATTGAGGTGTTGCGCCTCTGTAACTGGATGTGTAGTTTGGCAGGGAGCATGAAACGTTAAACGGCCCTGTCTACTGTAGTTATGACAGCAGTTAAGTCATTAGTTGAGACATCAGTTGTGGATATGAATAACCAACAGAGTGCATCCTGGCTACGGCGCTTGCCGATGGTTATCTGGATGGTGGACGCCCAGGGCTTTATTAGCCAAGCCGAAGGCGATGGGCTCGAGGCTATTGGCGTTGAGCAGGGTCAATGGGTCGGGCTTTCGGTACTCGAGCTGTTTCGTGGTCAGGAGGCAGAGTTAGAAGGGCTCAGGCGTGCCCAGCAGGGCGAAAGCTCCATCTCTACCGCAAAGTTTAAAGGTCGCTGGTTCGAAACCCGTTATTCCCCCTTAACCGAACCCGGTGGCCAGGTTCGCGGTGTCTGCGGTGTTTCTGTCGATATCACCGATCGTCAACGCTATGAAACACAGCTCGCCGATGTCGCTAGCGGCGTCTCGGCAGTGACCGGAGATGAGTTTTTCAAGGCGTTGACCCAACACCTATCCGCCGTTTTGGGTGCCGATTACGCCTTTGTCGGTGTTCTTAATGCCGATCAAAGTCGGGTTGATACCACCGCGGTTTGCGCCGGTGGCGAGATTGTCGATAATTTTAGCTATGCATTGGCCAACACGCCCTGTGAAGACGTACTGGATGGCCGTCTCTGCTCCCATCCTCGCGATGTCCATATCGCTTATCCTGACGATCTGTTGCTAACTCAAATGGGTATCAGAGGCTATTCGGGCGCTCCGTTGAAAGGCGCGCAGGGGCAGCCGCTGGGTATTCTGGTGGTACTCTATAAGCAGCCGATAATCGAGACCCCGATGGCTGAGAGTCTGCTGCGCATTTTTTCGGTCCGGGCAGCGGCGGAGCTGGAGCGTCAGCGAGCGAGTGAAGGGTACCAAGTATTATCACAGGTGGTGGAGCAGAGCAGCGCCAGTGTCATGATAACCGATGGAGAGGGGTTGATCACCTACGTAAACCCCGCGTTTACGGCGTTGATGGGATACAGCTCGGAAGAGGTTATTGGGCAGAACCCGCGGATTATCCAAAGCGGTGAAACGCCGTTAGAAACTTATCAGCAGCTGTGGCAAACCATCGGCTCTGGGGCTGTCTGGCGCGGCGAATTGGTGAATAAAACCAAGATCGGTTCGCGGATCCATGAAACGTCTGTTATTGCGCCGATCCAGGATGCCGCTGGCCGTATCAGCCACTATGTAGCCATCAAAGAGAATATCTCTTCGCTAAAGGCTTCTCAGCAGCAATTATTCCGCACCAGTCGTATGCATCGGTTACTGTCCGAGTGTAATCAGGCGCTGGTGCGTTCCGTTGATGAGGAGGTGCAGATGCAGCGGATCTGCGACATTCTGGTCAATCACGGTGGCTACAGTTTGGCCTGGGTAGGTACAGCGACTAGCGCTGAAGCGCATCAGGTACACCCTCAGGCGCACGCGGGAGAAGCAGGGAGCTATCTACAGGCTATCGATGACAGCCTGCGAGGTGAGCGAATGTCGGGCGACTGCATTCGCCAGGATAGGGCGCTGGTGTTTCATCAACAGGATCCCCAGTTCTCCCGGCTGAGTCAGCTGCCTGAGGGGATCAGGAGTGCTATAGCGCTGCCTATTGTTAGCCCTGAGCAGAGTATTTACTCCGTATTATGGATTTTTTCGGATCAGCCCGAAGCGTTCGATGCTGTTGAATGCGGGTTGCTCGATGAGCTGGCCGAAGATATGACCTTTGGTTTGGTGACCCACAGAACCCGTCATGCGCTGCATGAAAGCGAGTCCAAGTTCCGAGTGTTGGCCGAAGACTCTATGGTCGGGGTCTACATGATCCAGGACGGTAAATTCCTTTACGCCAACCCCTATATGGCGAGCATCTTTGGTTATCCGCTCGATACCCTGCTTAACGGGCTTAACGGGCTTAACGTCAGTGACTTGGTTGCCCCCGAGGGCCGTTCGCTGGTGGCTGAGAATATTCGAAAGCGTCTTGAGGGCGATACCGACAGCTTGGGTTACGGCTTTACCGGTCTCTGTAGCGATGGCAGTCAGATTCAAGTTGAAGTGTTTGGCAGTGCGGCCGAGTTTGATGGCAAGCCCTGTATCGTGGGCACGCTGGTTGATATTACCGATCGACTGGCGCTGGAGAAGCAGTTGCGGTTGATGATGCGCGCGATCGAATCGGCAAACAATGGCATCGCTATCTCTGACCTGAGCTTGGATGACAATCCCTTCGTCTATGTTAATCCTGCCTTCGAGCAGATCACCGGGTACAGCAGCGAGGAAACTGTAGGTCGTAACGGGCGCTTTTTACTCGGTAAAGACCTGAATCAGCCTGAACTGGAAAAGCTTCGGCGAGGGCTGCATAAGCAACAAAGCGCCTCGGTAGTGGTGCGTAATTATCACCGTAACGGAAGTCTCTTCTGGAATGATCTGTCGATGGCGCCGGTGCGTGATGAGCAGGGTATTCCTACGCATTACGTAAGTATTTTCAACGATATAACTGAGAGCAAACATTATCAGCAGCAGCTGGAGAAGCTCTCCAATTACGATGGCCTGACAGGCCTTGCGAATAAAAATCTACTCCACGATCGCCTGGAGCAGTCATTAATTCATGCTGAGCGCAATCAACGCCATACCGCCTTGGTGATGCTGGATCTGGACCGATTTAAGATGCTCAACCAGAGTCTGGGCATAAGCGCTACCGATGAGGTGTTGTGCACAGTGGCTTCGCGTATCCGCCAGACTGTGCGTCAAGGCGATACCGCAGCGCGGCTGAGTGCGGATGATTTCGCCGTGGTGTTGCATGATCTGGACGAGGTCGAAGATATTGCACCGGTTATTCAGTTGTTAATGAGAGCCGTGTCTGCACCCCTGGACAGTGGTCCAAGTGGGATGTCTTTGACCTGCTCTATCGGCATCGCCGTCTACCCCCAGGATGGTAGCGATGCAGTAGAGCTACTGCGTAATGCCGAAGCGGCTCAATTCAAGGCGATGGAGCAGCGCAATAGCTTCCGTTTTTATACCCCGGTGTTTAATGAGCGTGCCCGTGAGCAGCTGGCTCTGGAAGTTGAGTTGCGCCGGGCGGTCGATAACAATGAATTTGTGCTCTATTACCAGCCTAAGGTCGATCTGCTGACGGGCGATATCACCGGCTCTGAAGCACTGATCCGCTGGATTCATCCGCAGCGGGGGCTGGTGCCGCCGAATGACTTTATTCCGGCAGCCGAGGATACCGGTCTGATTATTCAGATGGGTGCCTGGGCGATGCATCAGGCCTGTTTGACCACCCGTGAGATCAATGACCGCTACGGTATGGAGTTGAAAATAGCGGTTAACCTATCGGCAAAGCAGTTTAACGATGATCAGCTCGCACAGATGATTAGTCAGAGCCTCAGCGGCGCTGGCTTGGCTCCCGAGCTACTGGAGTGTGAACTGACCGAGTCGATGCTGATGGACAATCCCGACAATGCACTGCTGGTGGTAACCGAATTGAAACGGTTGGGAATTCGGGTCGCGCTAGATGATTTTGGGACCGGCTACTCCTCGCTTTCTTACCTGAAGCAGTTTCCGATCGATACGTTAAAAATTGACCGATCCTTTGTTAAGGATATTCCCGGCGACAGACAGGATATGGCGATATCGCGTGCCATCATTGCGCTGGCGGAAACCTTGGAACTGTATGTGGTGGCCGAAGGGGTGGAAACCCTAGAGCAGCGTCAATTTTTGGAAACGGAGCGCTGCAACGCTATGCAGGGCTTTCTGTTCAGTAAACCGATACCCGCCGAAGCGTTCGAAGCCCTGGTTGTAGCGCATCGGCAGCGGGTCAGATCCTAAGCGTTATTTTTTCAGTAAGCAGTAACGGATAAACAGTCAGGAAGCCGCACTGCCTGCATATACCCCTGTGGGTCGGCATTTATTCGACAATGCGACCAAGGAACTCTTGTTGTTGAAGCCAAATCCACAGGGAGGTGGGGCGTGTCTTAACTGCAGGAGCAATTCCAGACCAACCAACAAATAGACGGCAGTATCATGGCTGAGTGTTGTGGCTAATCAGGTCGGTTTTTCTGATTTATCTAAACAGCGGCTGTGCCAGTAACGGCCACTGATCGTCCCAGCCTTGGGTCGGCGGCTGTTTGAACTCAGAGCGAACAAACTGCCTGATCCGTCCTTCCGCGCACGCCATCAGTAGATTGGCGCTGACTGTCGGCGATGCTTGGGTGCGCAGTCCCTCTTTGAGTTCGGCTTCACGCAGAATCTGCTTGAGCTGCAGTTCGAGCCGATTAAACAGCTGACTTACCTGCTGGCGTAGCCGTTCGGTTTCACCCGAGAGTGCTTCGCCAGTCATGATCCGCGCCATGCCCGGATTGCGTTCGACAAAGGCTAGCAGCAGGGTCAGGATCTGCTCGCACTGCTTAAGGCTGTTGCCGTCACTCTGGGTAATCATCTTGACCCTTGAGAAGAGGGTTTCTTCGATAAAACCGATCAGCCCTTCGAACATCTTCGCCTTGCTGGGAAAATGTCGATACAGCGCCGCTTCCGAGACGCCGACTTCCCGAGCTAATCCTGCTGTGGTAATGCGTGCGCCTGCGTTGGCCTCTAGCATGTGCGCCAGTGACTGCAGGATCTGCTCGCGGCGGGACAGCTTATCCGTTGCTGTGGTTATCGTTGCGGCCTTAATCATCGGTAGTGGCGCTTTCGCTATCATTTAGCGTATTCGAGATCAGCGTACCGACCCCGGCGTCATTGCTGAAGATCTCCAATAGCGTGGCGTGCGGTACACGACCGTCGATGATGTGGGCGCTGGTCACGCCGTTATTAACCGCTGAGAGCGCGCAACCGATCTTGGGTAGCATGCCGCCGTGAATGGTGCCGTCTTCGATCAATGCATTGACCTGGTCGGTGGATAAGCCGGTCAGCACATTGCCCTGTTTATCCAGCAGTCCTTCAATATTGGTCAGTAGGATCAGCTTCTCGGCCTTGAGTACTTCGGCAATCTTACCTGCTACCAAATCAGCATTGATGTTGTAGGAACGGCCGGAGTTCTGGCCAACCCCGATCGGTGCAATGACAGGGATAAAATCACTCTTTCCAAGCAGGGTCAGCAGCTCGGTATCGACACTGGAAACTTCGCCGACATGACCGATATCGATGATCTCAGGCGCAGTCATCTCGGGGGTCTTGTGCTTTACCTTGAGTTTTTTGGCCTTGATCAACTTGCCATCTTTGCCGGTGAGTCCGACCGCCTTGCCGCCGTTGTTGTTGATCAGGCCAACGATATCCTTGTTCACCAGTCCACCCAATACCATCTCCACCACATCCATGGTGGCGTTGTCGGTGACCCGCATGCCGTTGACGAAGCGTGATTCTATATTGAGCTTTTTCAGCAGGTCGCCGATCTGCGGACCGCCACCGTGAACCACAATCGGGTTGATGCCGACCGTTTTCATCAGCACGATATCGCGGGCAAAGCTGTTTTTAAGATCTTCGTCGATCATGGCGTTACCGCCGTATTTGATCACCAGAGTCTTGCCAACAAAACGCTGAATATAGGGCAGCGCTTCGGTCAGTACATTGGCCACATTCATGGCTGAATCACGGTTGAGTGTCATAGTGTCCCCGTTGGTAGTGGTTACTGATGAACTGTCTGGTTTCGCTTAGTGCGCCGGAATATCAAGAGCGTTATCGATAGCATGCAGGTTGTGCTGGAACTGATCTCTAATCCGCTCCAATGCTTGCTGGGTTTCGGCTTCGAACCTGAGTACCAGCACCGGAGTGGTGTTAGAGGCGCGAATCAGACCCCAGCCATCAGGGTAGTTGACTCGAATGCCGTCGATGGTGTGAGTATCCCCGCCGGGATACTGGGCTTGCTGCATCCGCTCGATAATGGTGAATTTGGATTCGTCGCTAACGTCAATATTGATCTCTGGAGTGCTGATATCTTCAGGAAAGGCGGCGAAAATATCGTCGCAACTGCGGCTTTCAGTGGCAAGAATCTCCAGTAGTCTTGCTGCAGCATACAGGCCGTCATCAAAGCCAAACCAGCGTTCTTTAAAGAAGATATGACCACTCATCTCGCCTGCCAGCAGTGCCCCTGTCTCCTTCATCCGGGCTTTGATCAGTGAGTGGCCGGTCTTCCACATCTGCGGTTTGCCACCGGCTTGCTCCAATACCTGATGCAGCAGCCGCGAGCATTTCACATCATAAATAATATCGGCGCCGGGATTGCGGCTGATCACATCCAGTGCAAACAGCATCATCAACCGATCGGGGTAGACGATATGACCGCTGTTAGTCACGACACCGACCCTATCGCCATCACCGTCAAAGGCCAGGCCGACATCGGCACCCTGGGCTTTGACTTCGGCGATCAGGTCCTTAAGGTTGGCGGGTTTGCCCGGATCCGGATGATGATTGGGAAAGGTGCCATCGATATCACAGTAAAGCTCGGTCAACTCGCAGCCCATCGCCTTGAGCAGCCGAGGCGCTAGTTCTCCGGCGACCCCGTTACCGCAGTCGACAACGACTTTGAGAGGACGAGAGAGTTTGACATCGGAACTGATGCGGCTGAGGTAATCGTTGGAGACACTGACCTTGTTCAGCGTTCCTTGACCCTCGCCCTCGCAATAGTCCTGTTGCTTGATTCGTGTCAGTAGCGCCAGGATATCGTCACCGGAAAGCGTTTTGCCCATAATTACAATCTTGAAGCCGTTGTAATTTGAAGGGTTATGGCTGCCGGTAACCATCACGCAAGAGCGGCTGTCGAGGATATGGGTGGCGTAGTAAGTAACCGGCGTCGGGACCATGCCGATATCCAGTACGTCACGGCCGCTGTCGCGTAAACCGTCAATCAATGCGGCGCTCATGTCGGGACTGGAGAGCCGTCCGTCGGCACCTACAACGACACGTTGCTCGCCATGAGTGGCCGCTTCAGCGCCGATGGCGCGACCTATATGGTAGACCATCGCGGGTGTCAGAGTTTCCCCGACCACGCCGCGGATATCGTAGGCGCGGAAGATCGAATCGGGAAGTGTTTTTGGCAGGCTGTAATCCATGGGAGGTGGAATCCTTAACGTGTGAATGCGATTTGGATGTCTATTTGTATTGTACTTTCAGGTATAGGGCTTCCGGCTACTGTCGCCCGGAGTGGCCGAAGCCGCCTTCGCCGCGGTGAGAGTCTCCAAATTCGCTAACGATCTCAAAGTCCGCCTGCACCACAGGTACTAAGACCATCTGCGCTATTCGCTCACCGGGTTCTACGGTGAAGGGCTTATCACCGCGATTCCAGCAGGACACCATCAGTGGTCCCTGGTAGTCGGAATCGATCAGGCCGACTAGGTTACCAAGGACTACGCCGTGCTTGTGGCCCAGACCAGAGCGGGGCAGCAGCATCGCGCACAGCTTGGGGTCTTCAATATGGATTGACAACCCGGTCGGGATCAGTTGGGTCTGTCCTGGTTCCAGTAGTAGCGGCTGGTCCAGCATGGCGCGCAGATCCATCCCTGCAGATCCGAGTGTTGCGTAAGCGGGTAGCGGATATTCGGTGCCGATGCGGCTGTCGAGAATTTTAACTTGGAGCTGTTTCATGTTGAGGCGTTATCCCTGTTCTTTTTATTAAGTAGAGCGCTTTGAGTCGGTATTCTGGGAGAGCTGTACGGTGATCAAACTGATCAGCTGACGCGCCAGTTGAGTTTTGCTCGCCAGTTGCAGCTGTTGTTCACTGTGCCGGGTCACAACGGTTACTGCATTGTCATCGCTGTTGAAGCCGATCCCCTGTTGGGCGACATCGTTAGCGATGATCATGTCCAATTTTTTTCGTTCCAGCTTGCCACGCGCATGCTCCAGTAGCTTCTCGGTTTCGGCGGCAAAGCCTACGGTATAGGGGCGTTGCGGGTGGCTGGCGATGGTGGCGACAATATCAGGATTTTTGATCAGGGTAAGGCAGATCTCATCGCCGCTCTTTTTGATCTTCTGCACGGCGATAGCCGCAGGCCTATAGTCAGCCACGGCTGCGGCGGCGATAAAAAGGTCGCACTGGCCCATCTGCTTCAGGGCTGCATCGAGCATCTCCTGAGCGCTGGTGGTGGACATTCGAGTGACCCGGTCCGGGCAGTGTAAACTGACTGGCCCGCTGATTAGGGTAACCTGGGCTCCTGCCTCGATAGCGGCTTCCGCTAGAGCGTAACCCATTTTTCCGGAGCTGTGGTTGCTGATATAGCGCACCGGATCGATCGCTTCACGCGTAGGCCCTGCAGTGATGCAGACGCGTAGCCCGCTCAGTGCGCCGGAGCTGAACATGGCCGCGCTGCTCTCGGCTAGCTCCTCGGGTTCAAGCATGCGGCCGGGACCGTTATCGCCGCAGGCCTGGTCGCCGCTGCCGGGGCCCCAGAGCTGGATTCCGAGTGCTTGAAGTTTTTGGACGTTAGCCTGGGTGCGCGGGTCGCGCCACATGGCTTGATTCATTGCCGGTGCAATCGCTATCGGTGCTTCACTGGCTAGACACAGCGTGGTCAGCAGGTCGTTACCCATACCTGCCGCCATGCGGGCGATAAAGTCGGCACTGGCAGGAGCAATCAAAATCAGATCTGCCCACTTGGCCAGTTCAATATGGCCCATCCCAGCCTCGGCTTCGGGATCCAAGATATGCTGATGTACGGGATTGCCAGACAAAGCCTGCAGCGTCAGCGGGGTGATGAACTCTGCCGCAGCAGGGGTCAAGACCACCCGCACGTCGGCCCCCGCTTTTTTAAACAGGCGTGTTAGCTCGGCGCTCTTATAAGCGGCGATACCGCCGGTGAGCCCGAGAAGAATACGTTTGTTAGCGAGGGTGGATAAGGATGGAGTCATAACGGCTGCTTGACGGTTAGTGAAAGCTCACTATGCTAACACCGGCTACAATAATTTCGTAGCCACAGCTCGCATTTTTCAAGGAGGCTGCGTTTAAGGGCTATGCGGCTTTCGCTGCTATATATAAGGGAACCGCATTCAAGGAGGAGTGTATGGCGATTTCAGATTGGCCGGAACAGGAACGTCCGCGTGAGAAGCTTTTACTGCAGGGACCAGGGGCGCTCTCAGATGCGGAGCTATTGGCTATTTTCTTGCGTACCGGGGTGCCGGGAAAAAGTGCTGTTGATCTGGCTCGGGGGTTGGTCAAACAGTTTGGCGGGTTGCGACAGCTGCTGGCCGCCACCCAAACGCAGTTTTGTGCCGGTGAGGGGTTGGGCCCGGCCAAATTTGCTCAATTACAGGCGGTACTGGAGATGGGGCGGCGCCATCTGGCAGAAGAGCTGAGTCGTAGTGATTGCTTCACCAGCCCTGCGGCAACCGGTCGATTTTTGAGCAGTCGACTGCGCGACCGGAGCCGAGAGGTGTTTGCCGTGCTGCTACTGGATAATCAGCACCGTCTTCTGGCTTATGAAGAGTTGTTTGAAGGAACCCTGAGTTGCACTGCAGTCTATCCTCGCGAAGTGGTTAAGCTGGCGCTGAGTCGTAATGCGGCAGCGGTGATACTGGCGCACAACCATCCTTCGGGGGTGGCTGAGCCGAGTCTGTCCGACCAGCAGATCACCCAGCGGCTAATCGATGCGCTGGCGCTGGTCGATATCCGGGTATTAGATCACCTGATTATTGGTGACGGCGAGCCGGTCTCCTTTGCGCAGAGAGGACTGCTGTGATCATCGATCGAATAAAAAACAACCTACAGTTTGCCTTCGGTTTGGCTTTGCTTTAGTATCCGCGCTCCTATCCAAGGTACGGGATTTTTGTCTTCAATGGGTGAAGACGCTCCGCCTGAGGTGGTCAGTTGGCAGCAGGGCAGCAAGCAGGCTCAGTAAGGTCGAACTAGCACCAATATATTTAGATAGTGATTAGAGATAAAGACCATGTCTAGAGTCTGCATGGTTACAGGCAAACGCCCTGTAACAGGAAACAACGTTTCCCACGCTCAGAACAAAACTCGTCGCCGTTTCCTTCCCAACCTGCATTGGCATCGTTTTTGGGTTGAAAGTGAAAATCGTTTTGTCCGCCTGCGTGTGACCTCCAAGGGTATGCGTATCATCGATAAGCGAGGCATCGATCTAGTTTTGGTTGATGTTCGTGCCAACGGCATCAAGGTTTAAGGAGCGAAAAAATGCGCGATTTAATCAGAATGGTTTCAAGTGCCGGTACTGGCCACTTCTACACCACAGACAAGAACAAGCGTACTAAGCCTGAAAAGCTGGTTTTGAAGAAGTTTGATCCAGTTGTTCGCAAGCACGTTGAGTACAAGGAAGCTAAGATCAAGTAATCTGCATTGCAGTTACTGATCTTGGTTTGATAAAAAGCCCTGCTTAGCCAGGGCTTTTTTGTGTCTAGGGGTAGGAGGTGGTATGCCGGAGTTACCCGAAGTCGAAACGACTCGGCGCGGGATCGAACCTTACGTTAAAGGGAGTCTCGTTACTGCTGTGGTGGTCCGTCAGGCTCGGTTGCGCTGGCCGATCCCTGTTGAGTTGTTGCAGCAAAACCTGGTCGGCCAGGTTGTTGATTCGGTACGGCGGCGGGCGAAATACCTGTTGTTGGATGTGGCTGACGGCTGTCTGATCGTGCATCTGGGTATGTCTGGCAGCCTGAGGCTGGTTGCTCAGGGAGTCGCGGTTGGTAAGCATGATCATGTGGATCTGTGTTTGGATACGGGGCAGGTGTTGCGTCTGACGGATCCGCGTCGTTTCGGTGCGGTGCTTTGGCACCCGAGCAGGGTAGAGCAGCATCACCTGCTTGCGCATCTGGGGCCGGAGCCTTTGACCGATGCTTTTGACGGTGAGTTGCTATTTCGTTTGTCCCGCAAGCGAAGACAGTCGATAAAACAGTTTGTGATGGACAGCCGTACGGTTGTCGGCGTAGGCAATATTTACGCTGCCGAGGCTCTGTTTAAGGCAGGAATCGATCCTCGTCGGCAAGCGGGGAGTGTTTCGCGCATCCGCTACCTGCGTTTGGCGACGACAATCAAGGATGTCTTGGCAAGAGCGATCGAGCAGGGAGGGACAACGCTAAAGGATTTTGTTGGTGGTGATGGTAAGCCCGGCTACTTTCAGCAGCAGTTGCAGGTGTATGGGCGAGCGGGAGAGGGGTGTTATCGATGCGGTCGGGTATTGCGGCAGTTAAAGCTTGGCCAGCGCGCCACTGTTTATTGTCCAGGCTGTCAGGGCTGAGGGGGTGGTCATATCTCCAGGCAGGGCTTCAGGGTATTTGTGCAGGAAAAAGAAAACCCGCACGAGGCGGGCTTAATGAATCCTTAGCGGTCCCTGCTGTCGTCATCCTGTCCGCAGGATGTTGCTTCTTGCTGGATCTTCTTTGAGGCCTCCTGCCTAACTCTTCATCCTGAAAGGTTGCCGTGTCCGTACAACTTTGCGTCCTTGCAGGCGCACTATAGATTGATATCCATTATTCGATCTATAGGGTTTTTTCCTAGATCGATTGAGCTCATGGGTCCAAGGCGCTGTTAGCCTGTATGTTCTTGGTTGTTGAATTGTCACTTGAGGTGCTTTATGAGCAGTAGGCTCACCCTTCCCTGCGTGCTTGCTGTGTCCGGGTCTGATAGTAGTGCAGGTGCCGGCTTGCAGGCGGATTTGAAGACCTGTTCTGCATTAGGGGTTTATGCGGCAACCGCTGTAACCGCGCTGACAGCGCAAAACAGTCTCGGGGTTGAGAAGGTAGAATCGGTTTCTGGGCCTATGGTGCGCCAGCAGATGCTGAGCGTATTGGAGGATCTGTCCGTTTCGGTAATTAAGATAGGCATGCTAGGTGATGCCGAGGTTGTTGAGGCGGTGGTCAAAGTGCTGCGCGATTATCCTGATATTCCCGTGGTCCTTGATCCAGTGCTGATTTCAAGTACCGGGCGCTTATTGCTGGATCTTGCTGGTCGGGAGTTGATGATTAAGCAGCTGTTCCCGCTAGTGACGTTATTAACACCTAACGTGGCGGAGGCTGCCTATCTTTCTGGTACAAGCGAAGCAGAGGTCGATGCTGATCCCGAGAGCGCTGTTGGTTTGGTAGCTGGGCTAGGGGTTGGGGCGGTGCTACTTAAAGGGGGGCACAGAGCAGGGGTGTATGCTGAGGATCTTCTCTGGTTAGGCGGAAGTCTGTATCGCTATAGTGCGCCCCGACAGGAGGTCCGGAATAACCACGGCACCGGTTGCACCCTGGCATCTGCGATAGCGGCAAATCTTGCCAAAGGGCTAGCGCTTCCAGAGGCTGTAGCGGCGGGGAAGACGTATCTATCCCGAGTGCTAGCGGCGGCGGATAGGTTCGAGCTAGGCCGTGGGTGTGGTCCGTTGAATCATTTTGAGTGGTAGAGGGTGCTGAGAAGGTTGTAGGAGGCGCCGGTTAGAAAATTGTAGATTATATTCCTGTAGGCTGTTGACGGCAGATCTGGTGTCTGTAGAATGCGCCCCTCGTTACCGCTGAGGC
>CAXBEA010000093.1:0-15887 GCA_963974645.1 uncultured Neptunomonas sp.
CCACAACTGCCTGGCATCTATAGAGGCCAGTGCGCCGAACTCTGCGGTAAAGATCACGGCTTTATGCCGATCGTGGTTGAGGTACTGCCAGAAGCCGAGTTTGACCTCTGGCTGGTCGCTGCTAAAACGGCTAAGGCGGATGCTACGCTGGCGGCACAGCAGGCG
This sequence comes from uncultured Neptunomonas sp., assembly GCA_963974645.1. Lineage (GTDB taxonomy): Bacteria > Pseudomonadota > Gammaproteobacteria > Pseudomonadales > Balneatricaceae > Motiliproteus. Next base: position 166 of record CAXBEA010000093.1, read on the forward strand.
TGGACGCTGGAGGCGCTGCTTACCAAAGGTGAGGCGGTGTACAAACAGCAATGTGCGGGCTGTCATCAGGTGGGCGGAACGGGTATTGCGGGTGCTTTTCCTGCGCTCAAAGGTAGCCCGCTCATTCTCAACGACCGGGATGGCCATATCCGCACCGTGCTCAATGGCAAGCCAGGGAGCGCGATGCAGGCGTTTGGTAAGCAGCTTAACGCTATCGATCTTGCCGCGGTGATCACTTACGAGCGCAACGCTTGGGGTAACGACAGCGGTGACAGCGTATCCCCTCAAGAGATCCAGGCGCAGTTACAGCAATAGAAGACCAGCAATAGAAGACCAGCCATAGAGGACGATCAGGATGCAAACGGCTCCCATTCAGAATCCGCCTATCACTCAGTCGGGCAAGCATCACCATGGCCCTGCGCCGGGTCTTATGCGCTGGGTGCTGACTACCAATCACAAGGATATCGGCAGCCTGTACCTGATCTTCTCGCTGCTGATGTTTTTGACCGGTGGCTGCATGGCACTGGTGATTCGCGCCGAGCTGTTCCAGCCTGGACTGCAGCTGGTGCGCCCCGAATTCTTTAACCAGATGACCACCATGCATGGTCTGATCATGGTGTTTGGGGCGGTGATGCCGGCCTTTGTCGGTCTGGCTAACTGGATGATTCCGATGATGGTGGGCGCGCCCGATATGGCGTTGCCACGTATGAATAATTGGAGCTTCTGGATCCTGCCGTTTGCGTTCTCGATGATGCTGTCGACCCTGTTTATGCAGGGCGGGGCACCAAACTTCGGCTGGACCTTTTACGCGCCGCTCTCCACCACCTACGCCCCCCCCAGCGTGACCTACTTTATTTTCGCGGTACATATGATGGGGATCAGTTCGATCATGGGGGCGATCAACATTATCGCCACCATTCTCAATCTGCGTACCCCGGGCATGACCATGATGAAGCTGCCGCTGTTCGTCTGGACCTGGTTGATCACCGCGTTCTTGCTGATCGCGGTAATGCCGGTATTGGCCGGGGTGGTGACGATGATGCTGATGGATATCCATTTCGGCACCAGTTTCTTCGATGCCGCCGGTGGCGGTGATCCGGTGTTGTTCCAGCATGTGTTCTGGTTCTTCGGCCACCCCGAAGTTTACATCATGATTTTGCCGGCGTTTGGCATCGTGTCGCAGATCATTCCCACCTTTGCTCGCAAACGGCTGTTCGGCTATGTGTCGATGGTCTGGGCCACTTCGTCGATCGCGGTACTGTCGTTTATCGTCTGGGCCCACCATATGTTTACTGTCGGTCTGCCGCTGGCCGGTGAGCTGTTCTTTATGTTCAGCACCATGCTGATCGCGGTGCCGACCGGGGTCAAGGTGTTCAACTGGGTCGCTACGATGTTCCGAGGTTCGATGACCTTTGAGACCCCGATGCTGTTCTCGATCGCCTTCGTGGTGCTGTTCACCATCGGTGGACTATCGGGGTTGATGTTGGCGATCGCCCCGGCCGATTTTCAGTACCACGACACCTACTTTGTGGTAGCGCATTTTCACTACGTACTGGTGCCGGGGGCGGTGTTTGCGATCATGGCCGGTGCCTATTACTGGCTGCCCAAATGGACCGGAAACTATTACAACGAAACCCTCGGTAAGGTCCATTTCTGGCTGTCTTTCGTGGGGGTCAACCTCACCTTCTTCCCGATGCATTTTATCGGTCTAGCGGGGATGCCGCGACGGATACCCGATTACGCGCTGCAGTTTGCCGACTTTAATATGGTCGCCTCGGTCGGCGCGTTTCTGTTTGGCTTCTCGCAGTTGCTGTTTGTCTACAATGTCATCCGCTGTGTACGCGGGGGTGAGCGCGCCGATGCCAGAGTCTGGGAGGCTGCCGAAGGGCTGGAATGGACACTGCCGTCTCCTGCGCCTTACCACAGCTTCTCCGAGCCACCCGCTATCGATCAACCCATGCAGCCAGGAGGTCGCTAAGGTGAGCAACCCCGTGGGTGATAATCAGAGCCATGCTGGGGCTGCTGAAATGACGCCGGTAGCCCGGAATCCGATGATCACGGTGCGCCGTCTGATTCTCGCGGCAGTGCTGATGTTCGGCTTTGGTTTTGCCCTGGCACCCTTGTACGATGTGTTCTGCCGGGTTACCGGACTCAACGGCAAGGTGACCCGGAACGGGGCACTGACCGAAACGGTTGCTGTCGACAACACGCGGCTGATTCGGGTACAGCTGATTGCGGTCAATAACGAAGGGATGCCCTGGACGTTTGGCCCGCAGTTCAGTGAGATATCGGTGCATCCGGGCGAGCAGCGGCAGACCCATTATGTCGCCAGCAATCCGACGGCGCGGCTGATGGTGGCGCGTGCCGTACCCAGTGTCGCACCGTCGGAGGCCGCTCAGTACGTCCACAAGATCAACTGTTTTTGTTTCCAAGCTCAATCATTGGCACCCCTCGCCAGTCAGCAGATGCCTTTGGTGCTGATGATTGATCCAAAACTGCCTGAGCATATCCGCACTATCACGTTGTCCTACACCCTGTTCGACATTACCGAGCAGGGTCAGGGCAATGCGGCGGCTAGGAGCGTTACGTTATGAATCTGCCCACCCCAACAAGTTACTACGTTCCTGTATCCAGTCACTGGCCGATTCTGGCATCGGTCGGACTGTTTTTAATGGCGTTCGGGGCCGCTACCAGTATCAACGGCCTGAGCACTGAGGGCAGTGGCCCGGGGCCTGTGCTGCTGATTAGCGGCTCGTTACTGATGGCGTGGGTGGTGTTTAGCTGGTTTGCCACGGTGGTGCACGAGAGCCACCAGGGTCTGTATAGCGCGCAGATGGATCGCTCGTTCCGCTGGGGGATGAGCTGGTTTATCTTTTCGGAGGTGATGTTCTTCGCCGCCTTCTTTGGCGCCCTGTTTTATGTGCGCAACTTTGCCGTGCCCTGGCTCGGTGGCGAGGGTGATAAGGGCTCGGCCAACCTGTTATGGCAAGGGTTTAGTGCGCAGTGGCCACTGATGCAGACGCCGGACATGGCGCGGTACCCAGGCCCCAACGAGGTGATCAGCCCCTGGGGAATCCCGCTGCTGAATACTCTGTTGCTGCTCAGTTCAAGCATCACCCTGACGATCGCCCACAAAGGCCTCAAGCTCGGCAGGCGTGGACAGACCAAGCTCTGGCTGGGATTAACGGTACTGCTGGGGCTGATATTTTTGGTGTTCCAGGTCGAGGAGTATATAGCGGCCTATACCGAACTGGGACTGACGCTTCGAGCGGGGATTTATGGCTCAACCTTTTTTATCCTGACCGGTTTTCACGGCCTGCATGTGACCCTGGGTACGTTGATGCTGATTATTATTTTGCTGCGGGTGATCAAAGGCCACTTTGCTGGAGATAACCACTTTGGCTTTGAGGCGGTCAGCTGGTATTGGCATTTTGTCGACGTGGTCTGGGTGGGGCTGTTTTTGTTTGTTTACATCCTCTGATGGCTGATGGCTGAGCGGCGAGGGGGCTGAATTTAGAGCAGGTCACTGTAAAAACCGAACAGCAGCAAGCCAACCAGCAACAAGCTCAGGGCCACTCTAACCGCCAGGGTATTGACCGTACGCTGACTGGAACCCGAGTCCTTTATCAGAAAATAGAGCGCAATGAAGAGGCTGATAACGATGCCCCCGAAAACAATTAACACCAGTAGTTTGAACATGAGTGCCACTCCATGAGTGCAGTGATATCACTGAGTAAAGACGCTAACAGGTCTCGAAGCAAGGGCACGCAGGATAGCTCCATCAAGATTAAAGCGGTCTGTTTGCTGCTAGGGGTAATGTTGCTACCGATACTGATCGGGCTGGGGCTGTGGCAGTTGCAGCGCGCCGATGCCAAGCGAGAGCTGATCAAACAAACCCAACATGCCCCAGCGATTTATAACCTGGCGCAGCAACCGCAACAGCTGCCGGGCAGGGTGGAGCTGCAGGCAAAGCTGTCGAGCAGCCAGTTGCTGTTACTCGATAACCGCACCCGTGAGGGGCGTGTAGGCTATGAGCTGCTGGGGCTGTTTCAGGATGCAGGTTCCGGACGTTGGGGGATCGTTAATCTGGGCTGGATAGCCGCAGGCGCTGATCGCGCACTGTTACCTGAGTTACCCCTGCTGCCCGGTTTTGAGCAGCCGGTTAGCCTCAAAGGGATGCAAGTGTCAGCGCAGCCGGGATTTATGCTCGGCGCGGATCTCTGGCAGCCCGGTTGGCCGAAAATTATTCAACAGCCGGATATGGCGCATTTTCAACAGCTGTTCCAGCGGCCACTGTACCCGGCCATCGTGCGTCTGACCGAACCGGTTGTAGAGGGGCTGGATACGCGCTGGGATCTGGTGGTGATGCCCGCGGAGAAACATCTGGGATATGCGTTGCAATGGTTCGCATTGGCGCTTGCGCTGTTGCTTTGGCTGGCCTGGTTTGGCTGGTGGCGGACGCGGCGGATAACCTCAACAACGCCGGAGGTGAGGTGATGGACGCAGTTAGAACACGCAATTACTGGCCGCTGTTGGCGTTACTGGGGATGGCGGTGCTGCCGTTGACGCTGGCGATGTTGAGCTACTTTGCAGGGGTCGCGATACCCAAGGGGCGGGTCAATACAGGTGAGTTGATCGTGGCTCCAGCCTCCGTTGAAAGCTGGCAGCTGAACGATGCCAATGGCAACCACTGGCAGGGACAGGGGCGCTGGCAGTTGCTGCTGGTGGTAGAGCAGTGCCAGGATAACTGCCAAGCGTGGCGGCATACTCTGGGACAGCTAAAAAAAGCGCTGGGGCGCGACCGCAAACGCGTCGAACAGCAGTTGGTCCTGCCTCTGGCGGCGCTGGGGTATGAGGCCGCGGATTTAATGATGACGGACAGCGATGCGCTCGTCAGCGCGGTGGCCTCAATAGAGAATCAGGGGATCTGGCTGGCCGATCCACTGGGTAATCTGGTGCTGCGTTACCGTCTCGATCAGCCTGCGGAGGATCTGCTTAAAGATCTAAAGCGGTTGTTGAAAGTATCAAATGTGGGTTGAAAGGTTGGGCGCAAATGCGGGAGTCAAAATGACGTCAGTAGCGTTGTCGGTAAAGGACCGGGAGCAACGGGTTTTAGCAACCCAGGGTCAGCTTCGGCTGCCGCTGCAGCTAACCCGGTTGGCGATCTGTCTTGCGCTGGCGGTGGTTTTACTCGGCGGCTGGACCCGACTAAATGACGCTGGGCTCTCCTGTCCCGACTGGCCCGGCTGCTACGGCGCATTGATTCTTCCGGGCAGCGACGAGGGCGTGGCTGCGGCGCAGTTGCGCTATCCGCAACAACCGCTGGACCTGTCCCGCAGCTGGATCGAGATGAGTCATCGTTACCTGGCCGGTAGCCTCGGCTTGGTGGTGGCTGCACTGGCGCTGATCGGTTGGCGCCAGCGCGTACGACCCGGTTATCCGCTGCTGTTAAGTGGGCTGCTGCTGGGACTGGTCATGCTGCAGGCGCTGTTTGGGATGTGGACGGTGACCCTGAAATTGCTACCCCAGGTGGTGACCTTGCATCTGCTGGGGGGGCTGTTGACGTTGACGCTGTTGTGGCGCTTGCAACAACGACTGCGTCAACAAGAGATCGTATCGACCAACAACCGCCCATGTCTTCGCCACACTTTTTACCAACAGGGGATAGGTTTGGGGATCCTGTTGTTGCTGTTCCAGATCGGGCTGGGTGGTTGGACCAGTTCCAACTACGCCGGCTGGTCCTGCAGCCACTGGCTGGTCTGCGAGCCCAACCAGAGCCAGCTACTGGATTTTGATGCAGGCTTTAGTCTGGCGCCACTCGATGGGCGTAACTACCAAGGCGGGCAGTTACCGCGTGCCGCCCGTGCCGCGATTCAGATGAGCCATCGGGCCGCAGGTTTACTGCTGGCGTGCTACCTGCTTGGACTCAGCGTGGTGCTGTTTAGGCGTAGCGCATTGCGCCGAGCCACCGGGACTGTATTGCTGCTGCTGGCACTGCAGTTGCTGCTGGGCGGGTTAAATGTCCGTTTCGGGTTACCGCTGGGGTTGGCCTTTGCGCACCACATGGGTGCAGTGGCGCTGCTGCTGGCGTTGATCCATCTATACGGCCACAGAGGCATTATCGAGGAGAATAAGCATGGCTGAACGCAGGGGTATGCCCGTTCCATCCATCGCAAGCCGTATCGGCGCGGGGATCGCCTGGGGTGATTATTATGCGCTCTGTAAACCCCGGGTGGTGATGGTGATGTTGTTGACCGCGGTGGTCGGGATGTTTCTAGCGTCCCCCGGGTTGCCACCGTTATCGGCTCTGCTGCTGGGCACACTGGGGATCGCGCTGGCATCGGGTTCGGCGGCGGCGATAAATCAGCTCGCCGACCGCCATATCGATGCGCAGATGGCCCGTACCCAGCGCCGACCGCTGCCGCAGGGACGGGTTTCGCCAATTCAGGTGCTGTTATTTGCGGCGCTGCTGGGTATTTCCGGAATTACCTTGTTGGTCGTTTGGGTCAATCCGTTGTGCGGCTGGCTGACGCTGGCCGCACTGATCGGCTATGCACTGATCTATACCCTCTATCTGAAACGGGCCACGCCGCAGAATATCGTTATTGGTGGCATTGCCGGGGCGTCGCCACCACTGCTTGGATGGGTTGCGGTAACCGGAACGCTTGAGCCCGACGCGCTGCTGCTGGTGCTGATTATTTTTGCCTGGACCCCACCGCATTTCTGGTCGCTCTGTATCCATAAACGCGATGAGTATGCGCGCGCCAACGTGCCGATGCTGCCGGTGACCCATGGACTCGGCTATACCCGACTTCAGATCCTGCTTTACACCCTGCTGATGATCGCGACCACCCTGTTACCCGTAATGACTGGCATGAGTGGTTTGATCTACCTGGTCGGAATCAGTGCGCTTAATGGACGCTTTTTGCAGTGGGCCATTCGGGTGTTCCGCGGTCGTGATGTTCAGGCACCGATGGCGATGTTCCGCTACAGTATTAATTACATTATGGGGTTGTTTGTGGTGCTGTTGATCGACCATTACGCCCCCCCTTTTCTGAATGGATTATGAGCGGTAGCCTAGGCTATCTGAAGATGTTAAATCACGCGGGGCTAAGCCCTTGTTAACCAGCAACGGCTCGGCTGCTCTAGTAGCACTTGAGTCAGGAGGATAGAACTATGTTCCTACAACACATGTTTGGGGTGCTTTACCATCCAAAGCAGCAGTGGCGCCTGATCAGGAAAGAGCACTACAGTGCCCTCAGGTGTTACAGCTCGCACATGATCTATCTGGCGGCGATACCACCGCTGGCCGCGTTTATCGGTACCACCCAGGTGGGCTGGAGTCTTACAGGCGGGGATTTGATCAAGTTGACGGTCAGCAGTGCGTTGCCGATTGCCCTGGCGTTCTATCTAGCCCTATTGGTCGGCGCAGGCATCATGGCCGGATTCATCTATTGGATGGAAAAAACCTACGGTTCCAACTCCAGCTTTGATGACTGTATGGTGTTGACAACGTTCACCTCGACGCCACTGTTTTTGATGGGGCTGGCAGCATTAGTACCCATCCTATGGTTGGATGTACTGATCGGTATGGGTGCCTTGGCCTACACCATCCACCTGCTCTATAGCGGTGTGCCCGAGATGATGAAGATCCCCGAAGATCGTGGATTTTTCTTCTCAAGCTCTATTTTGACCGTGGGTATGGTAGTGCTGGTAGGGATGTTGGCGGTCACTGCGGCACTCTGGGGTACGGTGCTGACGCCTTGGGTAGCGGGCTGATCAGCGCGTATCGTCGATCACTTAACGATAGATCGCCCCTTGCAGCTCAAGCTGGGTTAGATAGAGACGCATATCAAACTCCAGCTGGTAATAATTGGGCTGCATATGTACACAGAGCTGATAAAAAGTCTTGTTGTGCGCCTTCTCTTTCAGGTGCGCCAGTTCATGCACACAGATCATATTCAGAAACGCTTCGGGAGCTTTTTTAAACACCGTTCCGATCCGGATCTCATTTTTACTTTTCAGCTTGCCCCCCTGCACCCGGGAGACATAGCGATGCAGCCCCAGCGCATTATTGATCACATGGATTTTAGGATCATAGACCACTTTGCTCAGCGGATCCGACTTCCTGAGATAGCGGTCCTTAAGCGCCATCACATAGAGGCGTAACGCCTTATCGTTGACCCGGGTGTGCGGGCTGGGATAGCGCTCAAGCAAAAACGTGGCCAGCATGTCCTGATCGAGCAGCTGCTGAACCTGCTGCTGCAACGTAGCCGGGTAAGCAGCGATATATTTTAGCGGCGCGGGCATAGTCGGTATTCTCAGACGCGATAGTGTTAATTGTGGCTATATAGCCGAAGGTTAAGGGCAGAGAACTGAGCGCGTTTAAAAGCGCAGGGAGAGGTCAGGCATCAGTGCTGTTTATCCTTGTGACTACTGTCCTTGTAACTACTATCCTTATGACCACTATCCCTGTTGCTATTCTTAGCCTCAATCCACTGCGACATATACTGACAGCTTTTCAGGCGATGGTGACGCAACATCGCTCCAGTGAAATTATCCAGCCGATGCTGCTCCAACTGCAGCCGCAGCTGGTCAATACGCTGGATCAGGCTGTCACCTATCGCTTGCTGATCATAGCATTGGTTAATGATCTGCCGTCCCCGTACCTGGCTCTGCTGCCAAAGCGCTTGATCCTGATAGAGTCGCACCGCTTCTGCGGCAAAACGTAGCGGATCATCTTCGATGATCCCGCTCCAGGGCAACTCATCGTGCATCCCCTCTGCACCAATACCGGTAGTCACACTGGGCGTGCCTGCCTGCATCGCAAGCGTCAACTTACCCTTAATACCGGCACCGAAACGCAACGGTGCCAGACAGACACGCGCCGAACCCATCACTGCCAACGCGTCCTTCGCCCAGCCCAAGAGCCTAAAACCCTGCTTGTTATTGTCTAGCTGGGTAGCTTTGGGAGGCGGGTACGCCCCGTAGATATGCAGTTCGGCCTCAGGCAACTGTTGACGAATCAATGGCCAGATCTGCCGATGCAGGTAGAGCACGGCATCCCAGTTAGGCGCATGGCGGAAGTTTCCAATCGAGATAAAATGCTGGCGCTGGCTAAAACTCGGCCACCCGTCTGCAACCGCCGGATCAATTCCAGGCAGCATAAAGCGGCTGTGGTGGAGCAGCGCTGGCGAAACCTGAAAATGTTTTAGTAACAGCTCGATTTCGAACTCGGAGATCATCAGCGTCAGGTCGGAACGGAGGATACTGGCCACCTCGCGTAATGCCAAGTCACCGCTGAGATCTGATTGGGTCAGTGCTCGTTGCTGCTTTACGGCCCGATGACGCGCATCGCGAAGGCAGTGCAGATCTTCGCTATCCAACAGCCGCAGCGCCTGTGGGCAGTTTTTCTCTACCCGCCAGCCAAACTGCTCCTCCATCATAAAGCGATCGAATAGCACGATATCCGGTTCAAGCTGACGGACAAAACTATCAAAACAGCTGCTATTTAATTTTATCCCGACCTTCTCCACCCCCAATGCCTGGATATCGGCCATATGTTCACTATCGGCCGCAGGGCTGGCGTAGGTCAGTTGCCAATGCTGCTGCAAAAATAGCTGGATCAATTGCAGCATCCGCGAACCCGCAGCCGACGAGTCCGGTTCTGGCCAGACGTAACCAATAATCAACAGTTTCAACATAACAAAATCATTTTTTGATTATCAAAATAATCTATTGAATTATCACAAACATAATCAGATCGTCATATTTAAATACAGGCCTAGGGTGTTGTCGCCAATTTAGCACCAAAACCCACCAGCAGCAGCCCGGTGAGGCTATCCATCACTTGAGCTACTCTGGGCCGCTGCAGCCAGAGTCGCGCACTGCCGACCATCAGCACCAACCCACCTTGCCAGAGGGTACCTATCGCAAAATGGATCGAAGCCATTATCAGTGCTTGCAACAGCGCCGAATACGCCGGATCGATAAATTGGGGCAGGAACGCCATATAGAAGATGATCGGTTTGGGATTAAGCAGGTTCGACAACAACCCTTCGCGTAACGAGCGTATGCCAGGCACAGCATTCTGCCCCTGGGGTGCGTCGATCTGAATAGCCCTGCGCTGCAGGGCGGACCTCAAACTCTGGACGCCCAGCCAGATCAGATACGCGGCACCAGCCAGTTTAAGCCCGGTGAAGAGTTCGGCAGAGCCAAGCAGAATCACCGACAAACCCGCCGCTGAGATACTGGCGTGGGCAAACAGTCCCATGCAGATACCCAGGCTGGTCAGGAGTCCGTCTCTGTTGCCACCGCGAGCCGCATTGCGCATCACCAGCAACGTATCCACCCCCGGCGTCATCGTTAGCGCCGTGATTGCCAGCAAGAAAGGTAACCATAAAAAGTGGTCGAACATCAGGTTTCAACTATCAAAAGGGGAGGACGCGCTAGTCTATACAAACAGCTCTAACAGATCATTGAGAAAACGTCGCCCGTGCGGTGTCGGTGTCAGCCACGAGGATTCCTGCTCGAGCAACCCCAATTGGCGAGCTCGATCGAGCTGCGGCTGAATCTGGATCAGAGCCAAACCGGTACGGGATTCAAACAATGACGCCTCTACGCCCTGATTGAGCCGCAACCCATTCATCATAAACTCCAATGCCAGGTCATCGCTGCTCAGGACCTGCACCTGACTCTGGCGGGGATGGGTCTGATAGGCTTTGGGCTGACGCTGCTTCCAGCGTCGGATAAGCTGCTGCTGCTTCAGATCCGTCAACTTGCCATGCGCGCCAGCGCCGATGCCGATGTAATCGCCAAAGCGCCAGTAATTGAGGTTATGCCGACACTGCTGCCCTGGGTGGCTGTAAGCGGATATTTCATACTGGGAAAATCCAGACCTATCGAGCAGCGCCTGGCCCTGATCCTGTATCGCCCAGAGCTGTTCATCTTCGGGCAAGAGTGGCGGTCGGCTGTGAAATTCGGTGTTGGGCTCGATGGTCAGCTGGTACCAGGAGAGATGCGAGGTAGCCAGCGCAATCCCCTGCTGCAGATCAGCCATAGCCATCTCTGCCGTCTGGCCTGGCAGGCCATGCATCAGATCAAGATTAATCCGCTCAAACCCCAGCCGGTTGGCGCTGTCGATCGCAGCTATCGCATCTCGACCACTGTGAATGCGTCCTAGTGATTCCAGACAACGATCATCAAAGCTCTGCACCCCCAGCGATAACCGATTGATACCCGCATCTCGAAAACCACCAAAACGGGCCTGCTCGAAGGTACCGGGGTTGGCCTCCAGAGTAATTTCTATATCAGCCGTAAAGGGAATTCGTTGTGCGATGGCAGGCAGCAACTGCTGGTAAAACTCAGCACTCATCAGGCTCGGAGTTCCACCGCCAATAAAAATCGATTGCAGCGACCGCCCCTGAACCCATGCCAATTCGCTATCCAGGTCCTCAAGTAGCGCATTGAGATACTCTGTTTCAGGCAACTCGCCCTGTTGCGTGTGCGAATTAAAATCGCAATAAGGGCATTTGCGCACACACCAAGGCACATGCACATACAGACTCAGCGGCGGCAATCGCAGTGGCAAGCTGATAATAGCCAAACAGATTATACCGAGCGCAGCTGCAGTCTGCGGACAAACTCCGCTACCGCCTGACCACGATGACTGAGCCTGTTCTTCTGCTCGGGTAACAGTTCGGCTGAACTGCACTGGCACTCTGGCACCCAAAATAGTGGATCATAGCCAAAGCCGTTGTCGCCTTGCGGCGCCTCAAGGATCCTTCCCTCCCAAGTGCCCTGGCAGATCAAAGGAGTGGGATCTTCGGGATGGCGCAGATAGACCAGCAGGCACTGGAAGCGTGCCCCGCGTTCGGCCTCCGGCACCCCGGACAGCAGCTCTAAAAGCTTGGCATTGTTGCGGGTATCGGTAGCACCAGCACCCGAAAAGCGGGCCGAATAGATCCCCGGTGCTCCCTTTAAAAAATCGACCTCCAGTCCAGAATCATCGGCCAATGCGGGCAGACCCGAGACTTGACTGACATGGCGCGCCTTGAGAATGGCATTCTCAACAAACGTCAGACCGGTTTCATCAACCTCGCCGACAGCAAAGGCGGACTGTGCCAAGACCTTAAAATCCAGACCCGCTAAGACCTGATTAAACTCTTGGAGCTTGCCAGCATTACCGCTGGCTAGAACGATCTGTTGCATCGATGATTACTTCTACAGTTTGCGACAAGACTAACGACGAACTAGTCGACATAAAAATGCTGCTTGAATGTCAGCAGGTATGCGGGGTTGTTCGGATCGGGCTGAACCTCCACCTCAAAATTCAAAATCTCGTCATTGGTAAAGCGGAATTCGCCGATGTAATACACCGCCTCGCCTTCGCGAACCTGATTAAAGACCAGCGCCTGGGTCTGCCCCACCAAATTGGTGATCGTACCTGTGACCAGCGCCGTAACCGGCACATTTTTAGTGCTGGCATCCAGCACCGCGATATTGAGCAGACCACGCACCTTACTCCGCTGAATCGAGTAGGTTTGGGCCACTTCTGGGGTTAAAAAGGTGCTATTGAAGGCACTGTAATGCACCTCATAGTGGTCGAAGGTTTTAAACTGCTCGGCCTGAGCCCGCATGGGAAGCAATGCCACCAGCAGCGTTAATACTAATAAATAGACGGTTCGGCGCATGATCGACTCCTTGATAATTGATCTGAGATTCCCTCGGAACCCTTATTTAGTCACATGGTAAATGGCTATCTCACCGAGCATATTGGGCCAAAGATTGGTGATCCAATGGCCTCGGTGCTGGCTATTTACCACGGTACGTTTGACAATATAGATGTTTTTTTGTAGGCAGAGTGCTTCAAAATCCTTAAAGGTACAGAAATGGATATTTGGAGTGTTGTACCAAGTATAGGGTAGAAATTTCGATACCGGCATCTCGCCTTTAAGCGCCAGATAAAAACGGGCTCGCCAGTGACCAAAATTAGGAAAGGTCACGATGGTTTCTTTACCGACCCGGAGCATCTCATCCAGAACCAAGTCGGGACGATCCACCGCCTGTAGTGCCTGGGTCATAATCACAACATCGAAGCTCTTATCCTGAAAGTTGGTCAGCCCCTTATCCAGATCCTGCTCAATAACATTGACCCCTTTATCGATACAACTGGCGATATCGTCGGGATTAATTTCCATTCCGTAACCATCCACCTGACGTTTGCGCTTAAGAAAGTCGAGTAGATCGCCACCGCCACAGCCCAGATCCAGCACCCGTGCCTTAGAACGGATCCAGGCTTGGATAATTTCTAAATCGGCGCGCATGTTGGTGCCTCCTGCGGAAGTTCCTGCAAACCAATCTCCTTGGCGATACGGTTCATATAGCGTCCAAACACATCCATATAGCGTGGTATCGGGATCAGAAACGCATCGTGACCGTGGGCCGATTCGATCTCGGCATAACTGACATTTTTGCCCGCAGCGATCAGCGCATCAACGACCTCCCGAGACCGTTCAGGGGCAAAGCGCCAATCGGTGGTAAAGGAGATCAACATAAACCCGCAGCGGGTCTGCTCAAGCGTAGCCACCAAGTCATGATCAAAATCGACGCTAGGATCAAAATAATCCAGGGCCTTGGTCATCAGCAGATAACTGTTGGCATCGAAAGCTTCAGAAAAACTTTCGCCCTGGTAACGCAGATAGCTCTCGACTTCGAAATCTGCTTCGTACTTAAAACTCAACTTGCCACTGCGCAACTCCCGACCAAACTTTTCTCGCATCGCATCGTCGGACAGGTAAGTGATATGGCCCAGCATTCGCGCCAGCATCAGACCCTGCTTGGGAATCGTGCCATGTTCCTTATAACGACCACCATGAAACTCAGGGTCTTTGCTGATCGCCTGACGGGCAACCTCATTAAAGGCGATATTCTGCGCGCTCAGTTTAGCGGCAGAGGCGATCATCAGACAGTGACGCAGCCGATCCGGATAGTCGATCGACCAGCGCAGCGCCTGCATCCCACCGAGACTGCCGCCCACGACAGCCGCCCACTGCTGGATGCCGAGACGATCTGCCAGACGCGCCTGACTCTGGACCCAGTCCCGCACCGTCAAGATCGGAAAATCGGGGCCGTACTCGCAGCCGGTCTCGGGATTGATACTCTGCGGGCCGGTACTGCCGTGACAACCACCTAAATTATTCAGCCCCACTACGAAAAACCGGTTGGTATCGATCACCTTGCCCGGCCCCACCGCCGAATCCCACCAGCCCGGCTTGCGGTCATCCATGCTGTGGTAGCCGGCCAGATGGTGATTGCCACTCAACGCATGGCAGATCAACACCGCATTACTGCAGTCGGCGTTGAGCGAGCCATAGGTTTCAATCACCAACTGATAGTGCGGCAAGGTTCGGCCGCTCCGCAGGCTGAGCGGCTGGTCAAACTGCAGTACTTGGGGCTGCACCAACCCGACGGAATCGGCAGCTATCTGTTCAGGCATGGGGGTATCCGATGGTCAAAAAGGCATCTCTCAACTGAGGTTGAGCAGCCGGATAATATCTGGAATTTTAGTTGGTTGCAGAATCCTTACACGTTTACTGCGGCCCTGCTCTCCACTCAAAATCTGCACATCCCGCTTCGCCACGCCAAAGGATTTAGCCAGAAACTTAATCAACTGAGCGTTGGCCCGGCCTTCGATCGGTGGCGCGCTGATACGGATCTTAACATCCTCGCCCAACAGCCCGACAATTTCGTCAGCGGAGGCTTTGGGCTGCAACCGGCAACTCAACAGCAGATCGCCATCGCGAAACTCGATAGCCCTCATATTTTACCCCGTTTGAATCAGTGCAGTAGACGCTGCAGCTGCAACTGCACCACCTGAATCACCAGGAAGATCAGAATCGGTGACAGGTCCAAGCCGCCAATAGCCGGCACTACTCGACGTGCCAGTTTGAACAGCGGTTCTGTGAGCTGGCTGATCAACTGGGGGGCTGGATGAAAGCTGTTCGGCGCAACCCAGCTAATCACCACCGAGGCGATCACCGCATAGAAATAGATATCCAGCAGCATGCTCAGCAGGCTGATAAAGGCCAGCAGGGTTACGCTGAGCGGACCCACAGTCCGATCATTGATTAGCAACAATAACACCAGGGTCGCCAACTTGATCACAAACGCCAGCACCAGGGCCGAGAAATCATGTCCGGCAATCTTTGGAATCAGCCGTTGAAAAGGCGCCAAGGGTGCTTTGGTAAACTTGGCTACCGCCTGTGAGATCGGGTTATAAAAATCCGCATGGGCTAATTGAAGTAAGAATCGTAACGCCACTAGCAGCGCAAAACTCTCGCCAAGGGTACGAATAATCAGGGTTACAGTTTCAGCGCCCATCAATCTGTCTCTTTGCTAGAGCCATCTGCGATGGCTCTGGGTTAATCACTGACATCAGTGGATTTTATGATAGAGGCCAAGTCGTTTCATTGCCAGCATTGACCGCCTAACCGAACCAGACTTAAGCATCTCCGAGCTCTGCCGCCATCACCCGTCCTCTATCAGCACAAGCCGCCATCGCCTCCGCCACCAATTCGGCTAAACCGCCCTGCTGAAATCGCAGTACCGCCTGTTCGGTGGTGCCGTTAGGCGAGGTCACCCGGCGGCGCAACTCGGCAGGCGATGCATCACTAGCCAACGCCATCTTGGCGGCTCCCAATGCTGTTTGCAGGGTGAGTTGG
>CAXBEA010000094.1:0-15854 GCA_963974645.1 uncultured Neptunomonas sp.
GCGACCCCCGGCGTGACAGGCCGGTATTCTAACCAACTGAACTACCGCTCCGCAGCGATATACTTTCTGTTCTACTCTTTTTACATCCACTTTCACCTGTCACCGGTAATAGTGGTGGGCGTGGACGGGATCGAACCGCCGACATCCACCTTGTAAGGGTGGCGCTCTCCCAGCTGAGCTACACGCCCTGAATCAGGAGCGACGAATTCTACGCGTTTTGAATCCGGTGTCAAACCCCTTTCTGAAAAATAACTAGACTTTCCAGCAGACGTTCAAAAAACGAACGAATCAAGCCCTTGAGAGCGAAACCCGTTTATTCGCCCCTAACGAGCACTATTTTTTCACGCTCCCCCGACAGGGGGCAGAAACAGGGAGATCACCGTTACGCTGCTGCCACTCCTCAAGGGTATAAGGGTGAATAACCAACGCATGAATCGCACCCGCCATCTCTTCGGCCAGCAATCCGTAGACCATCTGATGCCGGGCTACGGAGCGCTTACCTACAAAATCATCAGAGACCACCGCCACCTTGAAATGACTATCGGTGGCAGGACCACTATGAAGATGGCTTTCGTTCTCAATAATAAGGTGGCGGATATCAAGCCCCTGCTTGAGTTTCTGTTCGATAATCGTCTGCATAGATTTACACTCTATATCGCTGTATCGGTGGGTGATTCTGGACTGCCTGAAAAATTAGCTAGTGACTTTAGGATCCTGCTTGGGCTTTTCCAGCTGGTTAAAGTGGTGGTGGATGCGCCTGGTAACGGCCCAGATCGACAGCATCACTATAGGGATCGAAGCGGCTGTCGTCAGCTCTTTGTTGATCGGCAGCCCAAGCTCGTAGAGGGTTTCAAAGCCCAGCTTGAAGATACTGATCAGATAATAACTGATCGCGACTACGGACAATCCTTCGACCGTTTGCTGCATCCTGAGCTGAATCTGGCTACGTCGATTCAGCGACGTCATCAAGCCCTGGTTCTGCTCCTCCAGTGTCAGCTGCACCCGGGTGCGCAACAAACGACTGGCACGATCGATACGGGTCGAGAGATCATCGAGCAACGCCCCTGTCACCTCACAGGTACGTACTGCAGGCGCCAAACGGCGCACCAGAAATTCGTTCAGGGTCAGATGGCCCGCCACCTCACGCTCGCGTTCGCGCAGCACCTCGAGCCGCTGCAGCACCACCTGGTAATAGGCGCTGCTGGCTGAAAAACGGTAGTTGCTTCGTGCCCGAAAGGCCTCAACCCTGGCCGCCATGGCCGAGAGGATATCAAGCAGATCGCGCTCTCCCGCTGCGTTTTCCAGCTGTGCGATCGACTGCGTCACGTCTTTGAGCTGCTGATCCAACTGGTTTAGCTGTGGCGAGATCTCACGCGCCAACGGCAACCCCAGGGTGGCCATTAAACGGTAGGTTTCTAGCTCAATAAAGCGTTGCGCCATCCGTCCCAACTGGGACTCACTCAAGCCCCGGTTATAGATCACGAAGCGGCCAAAGCCATCGCTATGCAGCCTGAAGGTGGTCCAGGCAGAAGCCTTGCCGTTAGCCGGCTGAGAACCCACCAAACGTAAATTTTCAAAATACCCGGCCACCTTTTCTACCGGGGGCTCAGGCTTTTCCACCGCATCTTCGAGCAGCAGATGGAAAGCTGCCACAACCTGACCCGGGAGCTGATTGAGCCACTCCTGTGGGATCAGATCGAGGGCATTATTGACGAACGGGTTGCCCTCAGGGGTCCCTTTGCGGATAAAGGTATAGCCCGAAAATTCGTTGTGTCGCTCCCAGCGCATTTCGAACAGACCAAAATCCTGCTGAAAACAGGGCATATTGGCGGTCGGCGCGGTAATTTGGTAACGGTCACAGAGCGCGGTTATCAGCGCTATCTCCTGCTGTTTCATCCCGCCAGCATGGAGAATGGCGATATGGGTCAACTGTGCCGGTGCAGTAAATGCATGGAAAGGACGACTATGCAGCTCGTTATACAGGTCTTCTCGCAACGGATGTACGGCCAGCTTATCCAGACCCGCCTTGATCGGTCCTGGCAAGATAGCGCCGCGATTGACCAATGAGGCATTCTCATCGGTGCTAGGTTTAGTCGGCTGAGACATAATTTACGGCCCTGTAGCAAAAAAATTGCACCGACTTATACCATTAGACCTAGGTCTAAAGATATCCAACTTCGGTGTATCTTCATCATCGTCGCTGTTTTTGACTGGCTTAACCGGCGTATTCTTGATGCTCGGCTCAGCTTGCGTTTATTGATGACGACGCGTTATAACAAAAGCTATAACAACGCCGTCATCAGTGGCGATTCATCGGCATCAAAGGCCAGCGCCAGAGGCTTGATCTCAAACCATTGCGGCAGTAGCTCCTGGGTCAACGGCTCGGGCCAATGGCTCCCCAATTCGTCCCAGACAGCCAATTCATTTTCTAATAGATTCTGCCAGTGTTCGGTTAATACGCTATCCAACAACTGGGCTGGCGTCCCCTCTGCGGCAAACTCAGCAACCAGATAGACCCGCCCTTCATCGTCCAGGGCATCTACCGCTAGGGGAGCGTCCAGTTCGCTGAGCTCTTTCGGCAGGGTATTGATCCAATCAATAAACGCAGGCAGAGGCTGAAGCATCAGCGCTGAACGGTTAAGCAGCTTCATAGCATAATCCTTGATTCACGAATGCCGAAAACTCCGCATCCAAAAGATGCTGATTATAACCCGCGCAAGCGCTAACATAGAGCAGGATCGGACCAACAACTGCCTGGCCTCTTACCCCACTGATGATCATTCGCGTTCTCGACAGCCTCAGCAACCGCCAGCAGTGGATCGAATTTTGTCGCCGCGAACACCCTTACTGCTTCATCAGCCATCCCGATACGCTGGTGGATTTTCAAAGCAGTCACCTACTCATCTCGCTGCTCAACCGCCAGATTCGGCATGGCCAGCAAGCGATCAAATACAGCATCGGCTCTCGCCACAGCATTGCCCCCGCGTGGCACTTTATCAAAGCCTGTGATTTCGATCTGGAGCGGATGATCGATCTGCTCCAGAGTCAGGATTTCGACGGCAATGCCCGCGATAATGCCCAGTTGGGGCTGCGTCCTGACATCAGCATTCGCAAGTTTTTTTCCAAGGAGCGCGCGGTTGTCTCGCCCTCTTTCTTGGGTCCCCTTGAGCCTCTGCCTAGGCTCCCTGAGTTCTGGGATCTACACGCTGTGTGCCGATTACTCGCCAACCAGCAGTTCAGCGATTTGCGTTGCCAAAGCCCCGAGTTAAAAGCGAATCCAAAAAACCAGCCTAAGGCACAGTCACTGCTGATTGCATTGGTTGAAACACCGGAGCAATGGCAGCTTCAACTCCGTTCAAAGCGACTCTACATCTTCAAGGATCGCCGCCATCTATATAGCCTGCAACCGCAACTCGAACCAAGCTCAACTCAACTTAATCCGCCCAAGGCTGATAATTTCTACCTCAATTATTCCTCCTGATACTCGTCAATCTGCACGACAGCAACTACCCTGATGCAAGCACGGGATCAATCTAAGTGTTCGCCTATCTATTTGTTGCCTGAGCTACCACAGTCAGGAGAACTTCGATTTGACGATTCAGGATTACGCCATGAAACGCATCGCTATCTTTGCTGACGGTACTTGGAATTCACCCGAACAGGGCGGAGCAACCAATGTTCTCAAACTCGCCCGGGCGGTATCACCGACTATCAACGGGGTCAACCAGATCGCTTTTTATGACTGGGGAGTCGGCACCGATAGAAAGAGAATCTCGGGCGGAATCACCGGTGCAGGGATCGATAAAAATATCATGGATTGCTATCGCTTTCTGATCCATAACTACGACAGCGGAGATGAAATCTACCTGTTTGGATTTAGCCGCGGCGCCTATACCGCACGCTCACTGGGAGGGTTGATTCGCAACTGTGGCTTGCTCAAACGCGAACATGCAGAGCGTATTCCCGAGGCATATCGACTGTATCGACAACGGACCAAAAGCAGCCACCCTGATGAACCCGCACCCAAAAGTTTTCGTAGCAGCTACGCGGTCGCTGATCGTACTAAGATCAATTTTGTCGGTGTCTGGGATACTGTCGGTTCGCTCGGCATTCCAATCCCTTTCTGGGGCACTCTGGGAGAAAAAGAGTTTTTGTTTCATGACACCTCACCCAGCAAGATCATTCTCCACGCACGCCATGCACTCTCTATCGACGAAAACCGCGAAGATTTTACCCCGACACTCTGGGACAACAAGCCAGGTTTTGACCTGCAACAAGTTTGGTTTTCCGGGGTTCATTCCGATGTCGGCGGGGGTTACAAAGAGCAGCAACTAAGTGATTTTGCCTGCCGTTGGATGGTTAATCAGGTTACTGGATTTGGCCTAGAGTTTGAACCTTACTTGCTGGAGGCAATAAAAGAAAACAACCCCGATCGAACCGACGCTCTGCACAACGAACGCACCGGTATCTATAAACTGCGCGGGGAATATATCCGCCCAATAACAGGCGCTGTTCACTACTCCGTCAAGCAGCGCTGGGATTCAGATACGCAGAACTATCGCCGTAAAAGCAAAGCACTGCGGCAGCTACTCGATAGCGTCGATGGTGACTGGTCAAAACTCAGTATCGTCAATTAACTCGCAACAAATGACCAGAATAACAGCCGCTACTCTGGTGGCATTTTTTGCCCCTAATAAAGACTCATTTTGATAGCTAAGCTTTTATTTTCAAGTGCTAGAGTCATAGCTAGTGAGTCCCTTACCTAGCCGCGACCGGAGAAAGTCAGCCATGAATGACAGCCAGCAACCCCAGTTCGAGACACTCAAATTATCCTTGTCTGAACATATCGCTACAGTCACCCTCAACAATCCGCAGCAAGCTAACGCTATGACAGCAACGATGTGGACTGAGCTGCAGCGCTGTTTCGAGTGGATTGATGCCGAGCCCTTGGCAAGGGTTGCCATTCTAGCCGGCGAAGGAAAGCATTTCTGTGCCGGCATCGATCTGTCGATGCTGTCGCAAATTTTCTCCGGTGAGGTGAAAGATCCGCAGCGCAGCCGTGAAAACCTGCGTCTTACCATCAAGCAACTCCAAGCTAACCTGACGACCATAGAGCGCTGCCGCAAACCTGTCCTAGCGGCCATCCAAGGCGCCTGTATCGGCGGTGCGGTCGACATGATCTGTTGCTGCGACATGCGCTACGCCAGCCGCGACGCTCGTTTCTGTATCAAAGAGATAGATCTGGCGCTAACCGCCGATGTGGGTACCCTGCAGCGACTGCCGCACCTGATCGGCCGGGGTATAGCCAATGAACTGGCCCTGACCGGACGCACCGTCGATGCCCAAGAGGCCTGCCAGCAAGGGCTGATCAACCGGGTATTCGACACACCCGAGCAACTGATGATCGAAGTTAACGCGCTTGCTGCGCTGATTGCGGCCAAATCACCGCTGGCGATACGTGGCACCAAAGAGATGTTGCTCTACAGTCGCGATCACAGTGTCGAAGACGGTCTCAACTATGTCGCTACCTGGAACAGCGCCCTGCTCCACCAGGCGGAGATGATCAAAGCAGCCACAACCCAGGCTGAAGCCCCTCAATTTGATGACTGAGCCCCCGCAGGGCGGAGTACGCATGCATAAACATCGCTCAGGGCGTAGTCGATCAGTGCAGCGGCTAAGGACTGGCTCTCGGAGCTCCGCTGTCGGTCTAAGCACGGGGTTACAGAGAACGGCGGCTTTCTCAACCCGACAATAAAACCTGAACACGGGCTAAGCCCTGATCTCGGTCATAAGCAACTCGCATTCAGACTCCTCAAACGCCGTCCGTTGCTCTACACTGACGGCCATTATCTACTACACGGAAGAGCGACAATGCGTAAAACTTTAACCGGAATCACCCTGGCGACAGCACTGCTGACACCTCAGCTGGCCTCTGCGGATTTTTTAAGTGTCTACGGCGGCATTGAGGCCTGGCGTGTCGACCCCAGCGGAGCCTTTGGTGACAACCAGCAGAACGCTGCCTCGTTCGAGCTAAATAACGATACAGCGACTACCTTTTACATCGGCTTCGAACACCCTATTCCACTGATCCCCAACATCAAACTACGCCGGGATGAGATCGATACCAACGGCCAAGCCACTAGCTCCTTCAAACTCAATGGTGATGACTTTACGGGTACCGTAGATGTTACTACATCATTGAAGCAGACCGATGTGATCATCTACTGGGAGCTGCTGGACCTGGACCTGTTTAGCTTTGATTTTGGCCTCAACGCAAAGTATATCGACATCGAGCTGACAGCCAAAGATGGCGACTCTTCGCAGACAGAAAACGCTAAGGGTTGGGTACCTATGGCCTACGCGGCTGCGGAGATCGGCATTCCCGGCCTGCCGTTGAGTGTCTGGGCAGAGGGTTCCTATATCGGCTATAGCGGTGACAAGTTTTACGATGCCCGCGCAGCACTCAGATACAAGCTGGTCGATACCTTGCCGATGGATCTGACCGCGAGTGTCGGCTACCGGGCGCTAGTGATCGATGTCGACGATCTAGACGATGTGTTCGCCGATATCGATTTCAATGGTTACTATGCAGGTATCGAGCTGCGTTTCTAAACCAGCCGATCTATCCAGACCTGATTCGGACAGCCGAATTAGGTCTGTGAACCAGCCAAAATAGCAAAGATACTTTATTAAGACTTGTCATCCGCTGCAGCACTGAGCTGCTGCTCTTGTTGTTGCAGCTGTTCTTGCTGCTCCTCCCAGCGCCCCAGTGCATCATAGTAGTGATCCCAGATACAGGGACAGCAACCTCCGCCACAGCATTCATGCCCTTTAGGACGCTCGGGTTTTTTAATCAACTCTGACATAACCTTTCCAAAACCTGGCAACGATAAATTCCGTCCAGTTTAACCCACCCTGAGCCTGTGATAAATATCACCAAGGATCTACCCTTTCTGTATCCTCTCTGGACTTACGCTATCCGTAGCCGCAAGATCAGCGCTTCTACGTCCTCTTTCTTAAATGACAATTTGCAGGATTACCCGCAGTGCAGTTGACCCAACGTGGCAAAGGCTTACTCGTTACCCTCTCCGGCGTGACGCTTCTCATACCCGATGTCTTGGCCCTGCGTATCTCCGGTTTAGAAAACTGGAACGCGGTTTTCTGGCGCTGCCTGTTAGCAGGACTGGTGCTGCTTGTTATCCTGCTGATCAGCAGGCGTCAGCAAGGACCTGTAACAGCGCTTAAAATAAGTGTTACCGGTGGTGTTTTGGCCATGGTGATCTCGGCTGCCAATATCGGCTTCGTGTTGAGCCTGATGTACACCAGTGTTGCCAATACATTGATTATCCTAGCCTTGGCGCCGATGTTCTCGGCCTTTTTCGATCGAATGTTTTATCAGCAGAGACTCGCCTATAGGACCTGGCTGGCAATTCTAAGCTGCTTAATCGGGGTCGCAATTTTAGTCACCGATGATGCTGGTAGCGGTAACCAAACCGGAAATACTCTAGCGTTAATGACCGCCATGTTAATGGGAATCGAGTTTTCATTAATGGCGAAAATCCCCCACCAACAGATCTGGCCGTCACTGAGTATCGGCTACTTTTTTTCCGCGCTAGTATCTGCCCTGCTCAGCCTGTTGATGACCACATCGCTATCGCTAGCCGATGCCAATCTAATTGCGGTACTGGCGATGGGCCTGGTGATCTTGCCTTTCTCATTTATGTTAATAAGCCAAGGCCCCCGCTACTTACCTGCACCTGAGGTTGCGATGCTGATGATGCTGGAGACGGTCTGCGCGCCCTTTCTGGTCTGGTGGGTACTCGGTGAAGACCCGGGACAATACGCCCTGCTCGGCGGCACTATCGTGGTCAGCACCCTGATCTGGCACTCCGCTCTCGATCTGATTCATGAGCGGCGTAATAGTAGGGTCAGCCCAAGCGGCACTTGATTGTCCGCGAGAAGCGTTATTTGAAGAGAAACCGAATCATCACCAAGGCTTAATCGCCCTGGATCAACTGCTCACGGCTTGCCAACGCACAGGCTCCCGGTATCGCTAACTGCGCTAGCTCCCGCCAGATCGCATCATCAACCTTGTCCAAACGTAGTTCATGCTGAACATAAGCACTGGCTCCACTGACAAGTCGGTACTCGAGATAGACAAAATAACAGAGCCACTGCTGACCTGCGCGGTTGCGCCGCTTAGCCAGCGCCCACCAAACGTAGAGAGGACAACCCCCACTATGGACAAGATGGCGTGCTGGCGGCAGAGCAGCGGAAGGAGCTTTTTCTATGGCTGGCGGCAGAGCAGCGGAAGGAGCTTTTTCTATGGCTGGCGGCACAGTGACTATAGGGACTGTCGCTATAGAAGCTGTAGTTATAAGGTGCGTCATTATAAGTTCTCATTGTCTGAGAACTGACGTGTTATCAATGCGAAGAAGAAACAATCAAGACACCTGTAGGGTTGTCGGTTTCGACCACATCGCCGGCTCTGCAAATTCAGCTCCGGAAACCACCTTGCCCAGGTAGGCAGGTTGGCGAGGACGTCAGCCCTTCTCTTGATGTTATTAACGGCCGCTAATCTACCGGCCAAAGGCCTTGCTGTCAAATACAGTTAAAATGATGCGCTTCAGCATCTAAAAGCCTATTTTTTGATCGCTTTCACTTGGCTGGCGGATGATTAGTGGGACGCAGCAGATTTAGAGAAACCAAAAACCAGTAATTCTGAATAACACCCATTCAAGGCACCCTTGATGGATGCCTTGAATGGGTCTCCGATCCATATCGGAGCACTGGCCTCTGGCTCTGTGTGTTATGCAGGCTCTTCTAGGGAATACGCCTCGGCACGCTTGATCGCAGCCTCTCGTGCCGCTCGATAGGGATTATCTGAATCCAGCAATGCCTTACCCTTGCGGGTTGGGAATTCGACATCCAGATCCACCACAGAACCATCACGACAGACATTGATCACGGTATCCATAGTCGCGGCCATCAATGAATATTTATCATCGGGTGCGGCGATAAGCGTCTGTAGCCCCAGATCACTCATAAAGCCCAGACTGGTCTGGGTATTTTCGGCATCAAGTTTATTGAACGCTTCGTCGAACATGCTCAGGCTCATGCCCCCCTGTGGCGAGCCATCCTGCGCCTGTTTGATCCGGTAGGTTGCTCCCAGGCCTGCCGCGATGGCAACGTAAAACGGCACCTGATGCTCGCCACCCGAACCGGTCTTAATCCGCTGGCTGAGGTTGGTCTTGATATTGCCCTGCAGATCCTTGATCACCAGTTCGAAGTTATAGAAGTTGCGGTAGTCCTGCAGGATCGAACTCTCGCCTTCATCTTTGAGAACGGCCTGGATCTTCTCCAGTGCTGCACGGTGCGGATTATCATCGGTCAGATGGGTGTCGAAGAGCCCGCCAGCATTGGCCTGGTCGACCCGCGAATAGGTCTCGACCAGCTTTAAAATCTCCTTCAACTCGGGGTTAGGGTTCATCGTAAAGCTGTACATCTCGCTATGGAACGGACGACGCTTAAGATGGTTATTCAGCTCTTTGATCAGCTCCTTGATCTTATCGATCTGGTCGTTGAGATGAGCCACAAAATCGGACCGGAATGCTGTCTCTGCCTCGACCCTGGCACGCTCTGACTTCTTGGTATAGTGCGCCAGCTCGGTCTGCCGCAACGCCTCGACGGTCGCAGCCACAAAACCCTCCAGATCCTCATGGCTCGAATCGGCGCTGATGTTATCCAGCTCCTGATGCGAGGCTCCCGTGCCGTGATACTGCGCTTTGTATTGAGCCACCGCATCGCGTACCGCGTTTTTCTTTTTCTCGACCAATGTCAGTTCGTTTTGCGACTTGCGGGCCGCATCAAAGGTGATCCGCTCCAGCTCGCCCGAACAGGACTCATCCAGATAATCACGCTTCTCCTGTGCTGACTCCGAATTAAACCCAGGCTTCTCTTCACAACCGGCGCGTGCCGCTGCATGTTCCTCTAGCTCGGTATCTAGGACCTCAAGATGAGCCTCACGTTTGATCAGACTGGTGCGTAGCTTCTTCAACTGTTCCAACAGTGCCTGATGCTCGGTTTGGGCGCTCTTCTGCGCTTCCACCAACTGCGCCAGCTGCTGCTGCATACCGCTGTCATCCTGATTGCGCAGATCGGCTGTCGCCTGACGGTAACCCTCCAGCTCGGCATCGATCATCTGCCGCTGATTGGCCAGTGAGTAGGTGCTTTCCTGCACCCCAGTCAACGCCGCCGTCAGCCGGATCAGCGAATCTTTGAGGCTATCGAGCCCTTTATGCTGTTGCTGTTGCTGGGTGAACTTGCGTTGCAGCTGCGCAAAGTCCTGATCCTGGCGTTGCAGTTGATTGGCCCGTTGGCGTATTCCCATCATCGGCGCCTGCTCATGGATCGAGGTGGTCGAACCTTCCGACTGCAGCATGCAATCAGGCGTCAACGCGCGCTCCTCGCGCAACAGCTCCTGCTCCGTTTCAACCGCCATCACCCCGCCCAGGGTACGATTGATATAGGCCAGCGCATGGCTATTTTCGCAATCGACATACTCGGCCAACGAGCCTTTTTTAGCCCGATCCAGCCACTGTTTACTGGAGGTGGTATTAACGATGCGGCAGCCTTTAAGGTGTCGTGCACGGCGACGATAGAGGGTAATAGCGTCCTTTACTTTATCGGGATCGACAATCAGCGCCTCGCGTCGGTTACCCAGAAAACTTTCGATCGCAGTGCGCCAATGATCGTCGTTGATCTCGGTCAGCTCGCACAACGGCGTCGATTCGATGCCGTACTCCTCCAGCAACTTCATCAGCTCTTGAGTATTTCGCTTGACCGGTGCCCGCCCCTGCTTGAGCTGCTCAATCGCACCCTGCTGCCCCTGCAGCTGATCGCGCATCGCATTGAGTTCGATCACCGAACCCTCAAACCGTCGCGAAACCTCCAGCCGCACCCCATCGATCTGCTTTTTCATCTGTTCCAGGCAATTATCAACCGCGATCGGTTGTTGCGGCCAGCTACCTTCAAGCAGCTCCTCACCCTCGCGCCAGAGAGCAACCGCCTCTTTAACCACCCCGACAAAGTTACCAGGCAGACTCGCCTCGTGCTGGGCAAAATTCACCGTGGAGCGGAGTAGATTGTAGGTACCCTGAATCTTGTCGGTAATCACCTTCAACGCGTGCTGCTTGGCGTCGATCTTGAATTCAAGCTCCTTGATCCGGCCTGCCGAGTCGGTATTATTGAGCTCTGCCCGGGTATTAGCCAACTCCTGCATCAGCCGATTCAGCTCAAGCTCGAGACGGTCGGACTCAACCCCCAGGCTCTGCTCTTTCTCCTGCTCGGATTCGAGCTTCTCCTCGATCGACTCTTTCTTCAGATCAGCCGCTTCAAAGCGCGACTCATGCACCACCCATTCGTATTCGATCGCATTACGGGCATTGCGACCCACCCCGACGCAGAGCTCCTGGACCTTATCCAGCGCATCGATACGCGCAGCTACCTCTTTGGTCTTGGCCTCCATCGCGCGGTACTCTTCGAGCGATTTACGGAAGTCACCGACCTGGACCAGCTTCTGATCCAACACGTATTCACGCACAAAGCGGGTGGGGCTGTCGATCGGGGTAAATTTAATCGCATTCCGGAAGTTCTTCAGAAACTTCTCTTCATCGATCGGCATATTACCGTCGTGGCTCAGCAGCGCCATCATCTCTTTCAAGAACCGGCTAGTACGCTTCTCCAGTGTTAGCTCGGGGCAGCGCAGCCGCAATCCATCACGTACAGTATGCCAGCCAAGCGGAATACGCCCTCCGCTGGTCTGCGAAGTAAAGTCATCCAGAGTCACCGAGGTGTTAGGCAAGATAAAACGCCCCTCGATCTCCTCGTCAGGGGATGCCAGCGAGGCGCTGATTGCCAGCCCTACGGTATCTATCTGAGCTGATTCCTGGTCTTTAAACTCCAGCGCTAAATAGGTGATCGAATCTTCGCGGGCGTTGTTACCTTTTCCCGCACTGTCATCCAGAAAACCCAGGCAGTAGGTGCGCAGGCTACGTTCCGATTTTTTACCGGCACTGGCGTTAAAACTCAGATAACGTTTATTGCCGCCCACTAGTACCGTCTGAATCGCATCCAGCAGCGAGGACTTACCCGAACCATTCGGGCCGACGATGGCAACATTACCCCGAATCGGAATTTCCACCGCCCCGAGCACATACCAGTTAACCAGTACGATCTTGTTCAACAGCTTCATGGCTGGGTCTCCATAGCGGCAGCGGATGATTCAGTAACTGCGCTGCCGGGCTCGGCTGCAGAGGCAGCATCCTGATCAGCAAGTTGCTCCTCTTCAAGCGCATCGAGCTCGTTCTCATCCACGTCATCGGCCAAGCCCTCTAGCTGGCGCAGCCAATCCTCGACCACCACCTGGCGAATCGACGGGTTGATCATCAATGGAATGTTTTTAGGCTCGGTCTCAGCAGCCTTACCCTTTTCGATGACACCGTGACGGCTGAAAAGGCCCAGAATCTCTTTGAAGCGAGTCTCATTGGGAATCTCTTTACTGGTCAGGCTTTCATACAGCTGCAATAGATCATCAGAGCTGATAAATGCCTTCCCCCCCTCGACATCAAAGCTTTCTAATTTCTGCTCATATTGCTGCCGCAAGCAGAGTAGAAACAGCGACTCATCCAGTCTTAAGCGCAGGTAGCGCTCCTCCCCTCGAGGAATCAAGCCAATATAGGACTCATCCGGTTGATAAGTGAGGGTCCAGCCGATCGCCGCGAACAGGTTATCGAAATAACTTATGTGCTTGGCGATCAGAAAATAGTGCGGCCGGTGGGCCGGTTTATCCGCATACAGAAACTGATTGACCAGCAACTTATTAGCGGCGGTCACAAAATCTTCGGCCTCGACCTGCTCACCGCGGCTGAGAATCTTCTTAAGATCACCTAGCATGCTGCTTGTCCTTCAACGTCAGGGGATGTTTTTTACGTGGTGCGGTATCTCGATGCAGGCTGAACCCTCGGCATTCAACCATCTCCGCGACTGAGGTATAGCCCTGGTCAAATTCAATTCGATATTTACCATCCAGGTTCTGGCCTTTTTTGCCTAACGAAGCCATATGCCGCACGTAACTAAAGGCGATGTAGTCCTCGATTGAATCGATACTAAATTGCTCGGCACGCAGACTAGGAAGGGTTCCTAGCTGACCTTCGATATAGTCTTCCAGCTTGGCCCCGCTGATCTCTCGGCGCTCCTTGTACTCCTTAAAACGATGCCGAAGTTCGAGCAGCTCGGGATCTATCACTCGCTGCTGGATAATTTTCAGCAGCGGTGGGGTTCGCCGTCGCGGCGCGCTGCGAATACTACGCGGCGACAGAAAAGTATAATTTTCTAGCGTCTGCGCTAGCGGTATTTCAGTTTCATCCCTGTCTGCAAGGGTGGCGATTAAGCGCGACAAGCGGGAACTCATCCCCGGTGTGGTTTTATCCATATAACGGACGGTATCGGAGACCCGTTTTTCAAGCCGGAAACGGAAATCATCGATCGCCGCTAACCGCTCATCGACCGACTCAAAAATCCGAATGATTCGGGCGATGTGTTGATCTACCTTGGCCTCGGCCTCCGCATGGGTCAGCTCCAGCACCTCCTGATAATGATCGATCAGCTGGTTACGCTTGACCTCGTCGAACTGCAGATCTTTAAGCATCGACAACAACTGGCGCCGGAACCGAAACGGGTTGTTATGGGTTTTTAGGGTTTTGTAATCCGAGACCAGAATAGCTTCAACAAAATGATCGAAGAAACCGCGAACGATCTCCTGCGGATTATTCGAGGCAGCAAAGCTCTGCCGCAACTCACGTAAACCCAGCAACATATCGGTCAGGTGGGCACTAAAGTCAGAGGCCGAGCGAGCCGCCTCTTGTAGCGTTAGCCCCCGTCCGGTTGGATCTGCCAGCGCGGCCTCGACCGAGCTGAGCACGTTCAACACCGCTCCCCCGTAGCTCTTCTTCTGGAACGAGGCGATATCGATCAGAGTTCGCAGCACATGACTGACTGAGGGCGCCATCAATACAAAGGTACGATACAGCTGCTGCTCTTCATCCAGCCAGCCGGTACTGACCAGACGGCGATAGATACGGTTAGTGTAATCGGCACTCGATTTGGGAATCTGCACCGGCCGCGCTTGGCCAGCTCGGCTCTCCTCTTCGTCGGGTTCCAGCGCCCAGCTGCGAATGCCGTGTTTGATTACCGCCTCTTCAATCGTCGAGCGGACCAGATCCTTGGGGATAAAAGGGTCGATCAGATCCTCGTCAAAAAACAGGTCGGCCAGCTCGATCAGTACTGTCTGGTAGATCTGACGATTTTGACCAGACAGCGGTTGAAACAGCTCGTCAGGCAGCTTATTGAAAAGCATGAATGATCCCAATATTGTTCGAAAAAATGAGGTCTTAAGACCGCAGCAAAGGAGCGGATTCTACCTCAATTTGGGCCCGGAGGTTAAGTCCAGTGGATAGCGCTATCTGAGGCATAAATTTAGAAAGCCCAATATATAAAATTCATTCAGAGTGTTAACTGCTGCGGCTTCAGCTAGATCTGGTGATCGGTGCCGCTATCACCTCGCCAAGACGAAAGTCTTTCAGCGAACAATCCAACTCCAGATCAGTGCGCAACCGCACCAACCGGCGGGCCTGAACGACCTGATCCCAGCGACCGTCTAGCTGGGCTGCCTGCTTTGGGGGCAACGCCGACATGTTAGCAAAGATCGTCTCGAGATTAGCGTATTCAGCCAGCAGCTTAGCCGCCGTCTTGGCTCCGATACCAGCAACGCCTGCAATATGGTTGGTGGTATCGCCACAGAGCGCCAGATAATCGCACAGCTGGGCCGACTGGACCCCAAATCGTCTCAGCACAAAATCGCTATCAATCTCCTGGCGAGCGAAGTGGTCCCATAGCAACAATCGATCTGAATCAAGCGCCAACAACTGAGCGAAGCCTTTATCGGTTGAGACCAGTACAACCTCGCCACCGGCGTTAAGCGTCTTGGTAGCCAGCGTGGTCAAAATGTCATCGGCTTCTAGATCGGTATAAGTCAGACTGATCAGCCCCTTATAACGAAACAGCTGATGAAATCGTTCTAAGCCAAGCTTAAGCGTGTCAGGCATAGGTTTACGTCCCGCCTTATACTCGGGATATTCAGCATGACGCCAGCTCTTCTCCCAACCATCGAACGCACAGACCCCGTGGGTCGGCTCAAACCGACTCAGTAACCGGCCAACCACCTGCCCCGAAGTTCTCAGTGCAGCCTCTATGGCCTCTTCGCCTTCACCGGGCACAGCAGCATGGATCCGCCGAATCAAATTCATGGCATCGATAAGTAACAATTTAATCGGCACAGTCATCGCTTACTCAAAAACTAAATTAATGTACAGATTTAAGACAGACTCAACCCTGCCACATACGTCCAACGCGGGTAAGGGATAGCTATGATAAACCAACTAGTGCAAATCACCGATAAGGAGCCAAGCAAGCGAAAACCAAAACCCTAGATAGCCACTACTACTTTGCCTGTTACTCATCCTGGGCTATGCTCGCTGACCATGCCTGATAACAAAATTGTAAATAAAAAAACACCTCTCCAGCCAAGTCCCTGGACCACCCTCGCCTCTCGCTGGGTCTATGAAAACCCATGGATCAGAGTTCGTGAAGACCAGGTTATCTCCCCCACAGGAAACCGGGGAATTTACGGTCTGGTCAAGTTCCGCAACCAGGCCGTCGCCATTGTACCTATCGATGACCAAGGTGCATATTCCGGCCCATCATGAACACCCATTCTGGCGCAACGTGAACACCTA